>DASZVK010000257.1:0-8836 GCA_035547175.1 Solirubrobacteraceae bacterium | reverse complement strand
GGCTCCGCGACCGCCTCCGGCTCTTCGGCCTCCGGCTCGGCAGACGCGTCGTCTTCCTCCTGGGGTGGCCGACGTTCGGCACGACTGTCGTGCTCAACGTCGGCCACGTCGGCCTTGGCGGGCTTCGCCACCGGCGCGGCGGCGACGAACGGGCGCCAGGCGCCGTCGGCCTGGGTCGCGGGCGCGGTCGGCTTGGGCGGCTCCGGCTCGGGCTCGGCCTCGCTTGCGGCGGGCGGCTCGGGCGGCTCCGTGGGCTCGGCGACCAGCGTCACCCTCGTTCCCCAGCCCGAGGCCGCGATCGACACGCTGCCCGTCGCGCGGTCAGCCTCCCAGTCGATCGTGGTCTCGGGCTCGACGCGCGTGATGCGGATCTCGCCGAGCTCGCCCAGGTGCCTCGCCAGCGACGTGGCGTCGCTGATCTCCGCCCACAGCTCGGGCGGCGACTTCACGAGCGTTCGCTGGGCGGTGCACTCGGCCATCGCGCCGTGTTTCGCGGCGCGGCGGGGCGTTCCTCCGTCGCGGGAGCGCCGTTGCGGCGTCCGTCAGGCGCCCGGGCGGTACTCCCCGAACACGTCGCGCATCGCGCCGCAGACCTCGCCGAGCGAGCAGCGGTCGCGCAGCGCCTCGCGGATCGGGACCAGCAGGTTCCCGGTCCCGCGCGCCGCGTCGCGCAGCTCGTCGAGCCGACGCGCCGCCAGCTCCTGGTCGCGGTCGGCCTTGAACGCCCGCAGCCGCTCCACCTGCTCGCGCTCGACGCGCGGGTCGACGCGCAGGATCTCCTCGACGACCGGCTCGTCCTCGACGTAGCGGTTGACGCCGACGACGACGTCCTGGCCCGTCCGGTAGCGCTCCTGGTAGCCCCAGGCGCTCTCGTCGATCTCGGCGGTGATGAAGTCGATCGCGGCGACCGAGCCGCCGAGCTCGTCGACGCGCTCGATCAGGACCTGCGCGCGGCGCTCGATCTCGTCGGTCAGCGCCTCGACGTAGTAGGAGCCGGCGAACGGGTCGACCGTGTCGGTCGCGCCGGACTCGTGCGCGAGCACCTGCTGCGTGCGCAGCGCCAGCTTGGCCGCGCGCTCGGTCGGCAGCGCCAGCGCCTCGTCGTAGCCGTTGGCGTGCAGCGACTGGGTGCCGCCGCAGACCGCCGCGAAGCCCTGCAGCGCCACGCGCATGACGTTGTTGAGCGGCTGCTGGGCGGTCAGCGTCACGCCGCCCGTCTGCGTGTGGAAGCGCAGCATCGTCGCCCGCGGGTCGGTGGCGCCGAAGCGGTCGCGCATGACGTGCGCCCACATGCGCCGCGCGGCGCGGAACTTCGCCACCTCCTGGAAGACGTTGTTGTGGCCGTTGAAGAAGAACGCCAGCCGCGGGCCGAAGTCGTCGACGGCCAGCCCGGCGTCGATCGCGGCCCGCACGTAGGCGATCCCGCTGCAGAGCGTGAAGGCGACCTCCTGCACGGCCGAGGCGCCCTTCTCGCGGAAGTGGTAGCCGGAGATCGAGACCGTGTTCCAGCTCGGCACCTGCTCGTGGCAGTAGGCGAACAGGTCGGTCGTCAGCCGCATCGACGGCGCCGGCGGGTAGATGTAGTTCCCGCGCGCGATGTACTCCTTGAGGATGTCGTTCTGCGTCGTGCCGCGCAGCGCCTCGCTGGGCACGCCCTGCTCCTCGGCGACGAGCTGGTAGAGGCACAGCAGCACGCTCGCGGGCGCGTTGATCGTCATCGACGTCGAGACGCGATCGAGCGGGATGCCCTCGAACGCCGTGCGCATGTCGTCGATCGTGTCGATCGCGACGCCCGTGCGGCCGACCTCGCCGAGGCAGCGCGGGTCGTCGGAGTCCAGGCCGAGCTGGGTCGGCAGGTCGAACGCCATCGACAGGCCCGTGCCGCCGTGCTCGAGCAGGTAGCGGTAGCGCTCGTTGGACTCGCGCGCCGACGCGTAGCCCGCGTACTGGCGGATCGTCCACGGCCGGCGGCGGTACATCTCCGCGTGGATCCCGCGCGTGTAGGGGAACGAGCCGGGCTCGCCGAGCCGCTCGGCCAGGCCCGGGGCGACGTCCGCGGGCCCGTAGACGGTCTCGACCTCGATCCCGGAGTCGGTGAAGCGCCGCGGGTCGTCGGGTCCGACTATCGGCGCGATCGAGGAGTCGTCGCCCGCGCCCCCGGAGGGGGTGTCGGCGTGGATGGCCATCCGCTGATCTTCCCGCATCTACCCTCGGGAGGACCATGGTCGTCCGCGTCCGCCTGTTCGCCGGCCTGCGCGAGCGCGCCGGTCGCTCGGAGTTCGACGTCGAGCTGCCCGCGGGCGCGCGCGTCGGCGACGCGCTGGCGGCGCTGGCCGACGTCGTCGGCGAGACGCGCGGCGTGATGGCCGTCAACCGCGAGTACGCGCGCGACGACGACCCGCTGGCGGCCGGCGACGAGCTCGCGCTGATCCCGCCGGTCAGCGGCGGCGAGGGGCCGGTCGTCGACCGCCCGCTGTCGGTGGACGCGCTGGCCCGGCGCGTGCGCGATCCGCGGGCCGGCGCGATCGTGACCTTCTCGGGCGTCACGCGCGAGGTCGGAAAGCTCGACTACGAGGCCTACGCGGAGATGGCCGGCCCCGTGATCGAGGAGATCGTCGCCGCCGCGATCGCCCGCCACGGGCTCTGCGCGGCCGCCGCCGAGCACCGCGTCGGCGAGGTGGCGCTGGGCGAGGCGTCGGTCGTCGTCGCCGCGAGCGCGCCGCACCGCGACGCCGCGTTCGCCGGCGCGCGCGAGATCATCGACGAGATCAAGGCGCGCGCGCCGATCTGGAAGCGCGAGCGGGGCGAGTGGCTGCAGGGAACCCTGCCGGCGCCGCGAACGCCCTCCGTAGACTGAGACCGCTCATGGCCACCTGCCTCGTCACGGGCGGCGCGGGCTTCCTCGGGTCGCACCTGTGCGAGGAGCTGCTGCGCCGCGGGAACCGCGTCGTCTGCGTCGACAACCTGGAGACCGGGTCGCTCGACAACGTCGCGCACCTGCGCGACCCGCAGTTCGTCTTCCTCAACCTCGACATCATCGACCCCTACGTGGTCGACGAGCCCGTCGAGTTCGTCTACCACCTGGCCTCGCCCGCGTCGCCGATCGACTACCTGCGCCTGCCGCTGCACACGCTGAAGGTCGGCTCCTACGGGACGCACCACACGCTCGGCCTGGCCAAGCGCCATCGCGCACGCTTCCTGCTCGCGTCGACGAGCGAGGTCTACGGCGATCCGCAGGTCCATCCCCAGCAGGAGACCTACTGGGGCCACGTCAACCCGATCGGGCCGCGCGGCGTCTACGACGAGGCCAAGCGCTACGCCGAGGCGCTGACGATGGCCTACCACCGCCAGCAGGGCGTCGACACGGCGATCGTCCGCATCTTCAACACCTACGGCCCGCGGATGCGCGCCCACGACGGCCGCGCGATCCCGACGTTCCTGCGTCAGGCGCTGCAGGACCGGCCGATCACGGTCTTCGGCGACGGCAGCCAGACGCGGTCGTTCTGCTACGTCGACGACCTGATCCGGGGCATCATCGCGCTCGCCGAGTCCGGCCACCACCACCCGGTCAACATCGGCAACCCGGACGAGTACACGCTGCTGGCGCTCGCCCAGGCCGTGATCGAGGCGACCGGCTCGCGCTCGGAGATCGTCTTCGAGGCGCTGCCTGCCGACGACCCCAAGGTCCGCCAGCCCGACATCGCGCTCGCGCGCGAGATCCTCGGCTGGGAGCCGCAGATCGGCCTCGCGGAGGGGCTGCGCCGCACGATCGAGCAGTCCGGCACTGAGACGCTCGTCGGCGCCGGCGGATGACGTCCGTCGAGGGATGGCCCGACCTGTGCGCGCAACCGCGCGACTTCGGGTACTCCTGGGCGTTGGAGCCTGTGAAATGGGCGTAACGCCGCTACGACGCCACGATGAGCTGCACGAGGCCCCGCGCTCCAGCGCGGTGGTCGAGTTCCCGCTGTCCGCGCACGACGTCAGGCGCAAGCGCCCGCCGCTGCTGAGCTTCCTGCTGCGCATGGACACGATGCGGCGCCTCGTGCGCACCGTGGTCCTGATCGCGCTCGACGTGCTCGGCGTGTTCGCGGCGATCTTCACGGCGCTGTGCTTCAAGGCCCTCGTCCGCGACCACGTCGACTGGTCGGACGCCTACCACCAGACCAAGAGCATCGTCGCGCTGGCGGCGCTCGTGACGCTGCTGCTGTTCGCCAAGTCCGAGCTCTACGCCGACCGCAACCAGCGCCCCGGCTTCACGCGGATCGTCGCCTCGCTGTTCCAGGTGACGCTCGTCGCGCTGCTGTTCGCCGTCATCAACGGCAACGAGTTCTCCAGCTACTACATCTTCTACGGGTCGCTGTTCTTCGCCGTGCTCTACATCACGGCCCTGCGCTGGGGCTACGAGCGCGTGACCGGCGTGATCCTGCGCGCCGCCGGCTACCAGCGCCGCGCGGTGATCGTCGGCACCGGCGAGCAGATCGAGGACGTCGCCCACGCGCTCGCCGACGGGCCGCACTCGTCGATCAACGTCGTCGGCTTCATCTCGCTCACGCCGCGGCCGGACAACGGGCTGCGCTCGCTGGGGCGGCTCGAGGACGTCGGCGACGTGCTCGCCGAGCACCGCATCGACGAGGTCATCATCGCTGACCCGGCGTTCCCCGAGCGCGCGGCGGTCGAGCTCGTCGACCAGGCCCACCGCCTCGGCGTGCGGGTGCGGATCGCGCCCTCGACGATGGAGCTGCTCGTCCACCGGGCGGAGTTCGTGCCCGGCGAGACGGTGCCGCTGTTCGAGCTCAAGCCGCCGGTCTTCGACGGCCTCGACTACCTCGTCAAGCGGACCTTCGACATCGTCGTCGCGACGCTGCTGCTGGCCGTGCTGTCGCCGCTGCTGGTGGCCTGCTGGCTGGCGATCCGGCTGACGTCGCGCGGGCCGGCGATCTACCGATCGGTGCGACCGGGGATCGGCGGCGTCGCGTTCCACTGCCTGAAGTTCCGCACGATGTACCGCGACGCCGAGGCGCGCCAGCGCGAGCTCGAGCACCGCAACGAGGCCGACGGGCCGATCTTCAAGATCCGCCGCGACCCGCGCGTGACCCCGGTCGGCCGCGCCCTGCGGCGCTGGTCGATCGACGAGCTGCCGCAGCTCGTCAACGTGCTGGCCGGGCGGATGTCGCTCGTCGGGCCGCGGCCGCTGCCCCAGCGCGACTTCGACCGCCTCGAGGAGTGGCACAAGAAGCGCTACCTCGTGCTGCCGGGCATGACTGGGCTGTGGCAGGTCTCGGGCCGCTCGGAGCTCGACTTCGACGACCTCGTGCGCCTCGACTTCCTCTACCTCGAGCGCTGGTCGGTCTTCCTCGACCTGTCGATCCTGGTCAAGACCGTGCCGGCCGTGCTGGCACGGCGCGGGGCCTACTGACCGCCGCCGGCCGCTCGGCGGCCCGCTCGTAGACGTCCCACGTGGCGCGGGCGGCGTCCAGCCACGTCCACGGCGGTGGCGCCGGCACCGGCCGGTGCGCCGCCTCGGCCGCCGCGACGAGGCCCCCCAGGTCGCCGCAGCCGACGAACGTCACGCGGGCGCCCAGCACCTCGCGCAGGGCGGGCACGTCGCAGGCCACGACCGGCGTCCCGCAGGCCAGCGCCTCGACGGCGGGCAGGCCGAAGCCCTCGTCGTCGGACGGGAACACGAGCGCGTGGGCGCCGGTGTAGATCGCGGCGAGGTCCTCGTCGGGAACCTGGCCGGTGAGCGTCACGCCGGGCAGCTCGTGCGCCCACTCGCGCGTCGGGCCGACCAGCACCAGCGGCAGCCGCCGCGGCGTGCCGACCAGCGCGGCGACGCGCTTGCGCGGGTCGGGGCGCTCCAGGGCGCCGACCCAGACGAGGTAGCGCTCCGGCAGGCCGTAGCGCTCGCGCACGCCGGCGACGTCCTGCGGCGCGGCGGGCCGGATCGCGGGGTCGACCGCCTCGGGGATCACCGCGACGCGCTCGCGCCCGACGCCCAGCAGCGCCTCGGCGTCGGCGGCCACCGCCTCGGTCGGCACGATGATCCGCGCCGCGTGTCCGACCGCCATCCAGCGCAGCCGGAAGCGCCGGCCGGTGCGCAGCCACTCGGCGCGCCGCTTGAGCGCGACGAGGTCGTGCAGCGTGACGACCTGCGGGCAGGGCGGGCGCACGCGGACGCCGTCGAGCCACGGGGCGTGGTACACGTCGACGCGCCGGGGGTGGTTGGACTCGACCAGCTCGCGGCCGTCCGCCGTCTGCCGCAGGGCATCCAGGAGGCACGCCACGTAGCGGCCGATCCCGCGCGGAGCGCCCGCCGGGCGGGCGTCGATCGCGACCCTCACGTCGCCCACCATAGACCGAGCGCGTCGCTCGATGCGAGCTTCCCGCGCGCCGGGCGGCGGCCCGCCGCCCGCGGTCCTAGGGTTGTGGCGGGCACATGGGCGTCCCGCTGTTCGACACCACGACGACGCTCGCGCCGCTGCGGGCGCAGATCGACGACGCCGTCGCGCGCGTGCTCGACAGCGGCCGCTACGTGCTCGGCCCCGAGCTGGCCGCGTTCGAGTCCGAGCTGGCCGCGTACCTCGGCGTCGGGCACGCGGTCGGCGTCGCCAACGGGACCGACGCGATCACGATCGCGCTGCGCGCGCTCGGGGTCGGCCCCGGCGACGACGTCGTCGTGCCGTCGTTCACGTTCTACGCGAGCGCCGAGGCGATCGTGCCGACCGGCGCCCGGCCGGTCTTCTGCGACGTCGACCCGGCGACGGCGTGCGTGACCGCCGAGACCGTGCGCGCGGCGCTGACGCCGGCGACCCGGGCCGTGATCGCCGTGCACCTGTTCGGCAACGTCGCGCCCGTCGAGGAGATCGAGGCGCTCGGCGTGCCCGTCGTCGAGGACGCCGCCCAGGCCGCCGGCACGACGAGCGACCGCGGCCGGCCGGGGGCGCTGGGGACGATCGCGACGCTCTCGTTCTTCCCGTCGAAGAACGTCGGCGCGTTCGGCGACGGCGGCGCGGTCGTCACCGGCGACGCGGCGCTGGCCGAGCGGGTGCGCACGCTGCGCTTCCACGGCTCGCGCGACAAGGTCACCTACGAGGACGTCGGCTACAACAGCCGCCTCGACGAGCTGCAGGCGGCGATCCTGCGCGTCCAGCTCCCGCACCTCGACGCCTGGTCGGACGGGCGCCGGGCGGCCGCCGAGCACTACGCGCGGGCGGGGATCGCCGACGTGGCGACGCCGATCAGGCCGACCGCGGGCGCGCGCCCGGCCTGGCACCTCTACGTCGTGCGCAGCCCGGACGCCGACGCGCTCGCCGCGCGGGCGGCCGAGCGTGGCGTCGGCGCACGCGGCTACTACCGCGTGCCGACGCACCTGCAGGCGCCGATGCGCGGCTACCCGGCGCCCGCGGACATGGCCGGCACCGAGGAGCTGGCGGCGACGAACCTGGCGCTGCCGATGAGCCCGGTGCTCGATGCGCGGCAGGCGGCCGAGGTCGTGGCCGCGCTGCGCCCGGCCTAGCCGCGCCGCGACGCCTCGAGCTCGGCCTGCAGCGCCGCGAGCACGCGCACGACGCGCAGGCCGCTGGCGCCGTCGCTGCGCGGCGTCGTCCCGTCGCGCACGCAGGCGACGAAGTGCTCGGCGGCCAGGCGCAGCGGCTCGGCGTTGCCGACCTTCGGGCTCCAGGCGTCGCCCGAGCGCGTGATGTACTCGCCGTAGCCCTGGGCCGAGGCGTCGAAGCCCTTGTCGTAGACGGTCAGCTTGCGGTCGAGCTCCATGTCGTCGAACGTCGCCATGCGCCGCGAGCCGACGACCGTGAAGCGCCGCTCCTTGTGCGGGTCCAGCCACGACAGGTGCAGGTGCGCCGAGAGCCCCGACGGGAAGCGCATGAACGCGAAGACGACGTCCTCGATCCCGGGGCGCATGTAGCACTCGCCGCGCGCGCTGAACTCGACCGGCTCCTCGCCGGTCAGCGCCAGCAGCACCGACACGTCGTGCGCGCCCAGCGACCACAGCGCGTTCTCGTCGGTGCGCAGGACGCCGAGGTTGAGGCGGTTGCCGTAGACGTAGTGCACGTCGCCCAGCTCGCCGTCGTCGACCAGCTCCTTGAGGCGCACGACGCCCGGGTGGTACTCGAGCAGGTGGTCGACCATCAGCACGCGGCCCGAGGCCCGCGCGGCGTCGACGACGCGCTCGGCGTCGGCGACCGACTGCGCCAGCGGCTTCTCGACGAAGCAGTGGCAGCCCGCCTCGAGCACGGCCGTGGCGAGCGCCGCGTGCGTCGGAACCGGCGTGGCGACGGCGACGGCCCGCACCGCGTCGTCGGACAGCAGGTCGTCGAGCGACGTCGTCGCGCGCGCCCCCGGGTGGTGGGCGGCGGCGGCGTCGAGCCGCGCCTCGTCGGGGTCGCACAGCCAGCGCAGCTCGACGTCGGGCAGGGCGGCGAAGTTGCGCGCGAGGTTCGGGCCCCAGTAGCCCAGGCCGACGACCGCGATGCCCAGAGCGCCCACGTCGGCCGGGAGTCTAGGACCGCTCGGCGATCCGCCGGTTGGCCTCGATCACCAGCGCGGCCGCCGTCGTCGACTGCGGGTCGAGGTGCAGCGCGGCGCTGAGCGTCCGCTTCGCCTCGGCGGGCCTGTCGAGCACGTCGAGCTGGAACTCGGCCAGCGAGGTCCACGTGTCGGGGTCGGCGCGATGGCTGTCGACGGCCTCCCGGTAGGCGGCCAGCGCCGCGCGATCGTCGCCGGCCGCGTGCTCGATCGAGGCGCGCACGAGGTAGGGCGTGACCGACAGCGGGTCGCGCGCGTGGGCCTCGGACGCGAGCGTCAGCGCATGGCCGTA
>DASZVK010000256.1:0-5737 GCA_035547175.1 Solirubrobacteraceae bacterium | reverse complement strand
CGCCTGCGCGCGGGGATCGCCGACGGCCGCGCCGCCATCGGGCTGGCGGCGACGCTCGAGGCGCTCGACGAGCGACGCCTGGAGACGCTGCTCTACGAGGCCGGCTTCGCCGCGGCCGGGGTCCGCTGCGAGCGCTGCGGCCGGCTGGGGACCGACGACGGCGCGGCGAGCTGCCCGGCCTGCGGCGGCGAGCTGCGGCGCCGCGAGAGCATCCTCGAGGAGGCGATCACCGCGGCACTGCTGCAGTCCGCGACCGTCGAGTCGATCGCCGGCCGGCCCGACCTCGGCCCGCTCGGGCGCATCGCGGCGCTGCTGCGCTTCTGAGCGCGGGCCGTCCGCGCCGCACGGCCGCTCACCGCGCCGCCGCGGCGCGGATCTCGTCGAAGTCGCGCGCGAGGCCGGCGCGGATCAGCGCCGCCGCCAGCCGCGCCGTCTCGCCCTCGCCGACCATCCGCGCGAGCCGCCGCGGGTCGGCCGGCAGCCCGAGGCCCTCGGCCGCCGCGAGCGCGCGCGCGTCGAAGAACGGCCGCGCCTCGTCCCAGACCGCCTGCGCCTCGCGCAGGAAGATGTCGGCGCCGACGTCGCCGATCCCCTTGAAGCGCTTGAGCAGCCGCCGCTCAGCGTCGACGTCGCGCGCGGCCGCCTCGCGCAGCCGCCGCAGGTCGCCGCCGTAGTCCTCCAGGGCCAGCTGCGCGGTGTCGCCCAGCATCCTCGCGGTGCGCTCGTCGTAGCGCGCGTAGCCGGCCCCGTCGAGCGCCTCCACGCGTTGCGCCCACGTCGTCTCGGCGAGCCTGCGCGCGGTCGTCCAGCCCCGCCGCCTGACCGCCAGTGCGGCGGCGACGGCGGTCGACGCCCTGATCCGGGCGCTCAGCAGGAGCGCCAGCACCAGCAGCTGCCACAGCGCCGCCGGGCCGCCGCGGCCGAGCGCGATGCCCGCCTCGGCGGCGAACGTCGTCCCGTGACGGTCGAGCAGCGCCGCCACGATCCGCTCCTCGGGACGCCCACCGCGGGCCATGCCGTCCTGGTTCCCGCCGCCGGGTCGCACGATGCGCGGGTCGCGCCGCTCCCTCAGGCGTCCATCACGCCCCGCAGGCGCTCGGCGAGCCGGGCGATGGCCGGCAGGTGGCCGCGCGTGACCTCGTCGAGGCGGGCCGAGCCCTCGTCGGTCAGCCGCAGCCGGACCTGCCGATGGTCGTGCTCGTCGCGGGCGCGGTCGACCAGGCCGGCGCGCTCGGCGCGCTGGGCGAGCTCGACCGCCGTGTGGTGGCGGACGTCGAGCGCGGCCGCGACGTCGCCGATCGTCGGCCCGGCGGGGTCCGCGTGGCCGCGCACGACGAGCAGCAGCTGGTGCAGGGTCGGGGTCAGCCGCGCGGCGTGGGCGATGCGCTCGCTGGCGTGCAGGAAGGCGCGCAGCTCGACGCGGAAGGCCAGCAGCCGGGCGTAGTCGGCGTCGGTCAGGCGGCGGGCGCTCATGCCCCGCGCCGGGCGGGCAGCAGCGCGCCGAGGACGGCGGCCGGTCGCAGCGACAGCGGCCGCTCGCGGTGGCGCTCCTCGATGAGCACGCGCTCGTGCGCGGCGAGCAGGTCGAACTGGCTGACCAGGCCGACCAGCCGGCTGCGGTCGTCGCGCCGGACGACCGGCAGCACGCCGTGGCCGCCGGCGACCATGCGGTCGGCCGCCGCGCGCAGCGTCTCGTCGGGGTGGGCGAGGACGGCGACCCGCGCGAGCGCGGCCGCGTCGACCTCGCCGTCGTCCTCGGCGCGCGCCCGGAGCACGTCCGACCAGGTCAGCACGCCGGTCATCGTGCCATCGTCGGCGATCACCGGGTAGAGGCGCTGGCGTCGCAGCCGATGGCCCTCGGGCAGCTGCTGGTAGAGCTCCGCGGCCGTGGTCCGCGGCGAGACGGTCATCACGTCGGTCGCCATGACGTCGCGGACGAACAGCGACTGCAGCGGGTCGACCTCGTACTCGCGGTTGACGTGGTAGCCGCGCCGGGCGACCTTCTCGGTGAGGATCGATCGCGGCAGCGTGAGCACGCTGGTCGCATGCGACAGCGCGCAGACGAGCAGCAGCGGCAGCAGCGCGTCGAGGTCGTGGGTGAGCTCGAGCGCGAAGACGACGCTCGTCAGCGGCGAGCGCATGACCCCGGCCATCGCGGCTGCCATGCCGAGCAGCGCCCAGGTGCCGGCGTCGGCGCCGGGCAGGACGCCGCCGAGCAGCCCGCCGAGCGCGGCGCCGAGCATCAGCAGCGGCGCGAGTATGCCCCCGCTGGTGTTCGAGCCCAGCGCGATCGCCCACGCCGCGAGCTTGCAGGCCAGCAGCACGGCCAGCGCGCCGAGCGCCAGCCTGCCGGTGAGCTCAGCGCGGATCGTGTCGTAGCCCGCGCCCAGCACCCGATGGTCGACGAGGCCGGCCACGCCGACGACGGCGCCGCCGATCGCGGGCCACCACGACCAGTGGATCGGCAGGCGCGCGAAGGCGTCCTCGGCCGCGTAGACGCAGCGGGTCATCGCCCACGCCAGGCCGCCGCCCGCGAGGCCGACGACGACCGCGCCGGCGAGCGCCTCGGCCGGCAGCGGCCCGGTGGGCGCCATCGCGAACAGGGGCGCGCCGTGGACCAGGCCGGCGTGCGCGAACGCGTCGCGGACGACCTGCGCGGCGACGGTGGCCAGCGCGACGGGGACCAGCGAGCGCGGCCGCCACTCGAACAGCAGCAGCTCGACGCCCAGCAGCACGGCGGCCAGCGGCGTCGAGAAGACCGCGGTCATGCCGCCCGCGGCGCCCGCGACGAGCAGGCAGCGCCGCTGCGCGGCGGTCAGGTGCAGCAGCTGCCCGGTGATGCTGCCGATCGCGCCGCCCGTGACGATGATCGGGCCCTCGGCCCCGAACGGGCCGCCGGCGCCGATGCTGACCGCGCTCGAGATCGGCTTGAGCGCCGCCAGGCGCGGCTCCATGCGGCTGCCGCGCAGCAGGATCGTCTCCATCGCCTCGGGGATCCCGTGGCCGCGGATGCGCTCGGACCCGAAGCGCGCCATCAGCCCCACGACCAGCCCGCCCGCGACGGGCACGAGGACGCTCGCCGCCCCGAGACGGCTCGTGTCCGGGGCGACCAGCGCGGCGTCCCAGCGGCCGGCGTAGACGAGGTTCGTGATCAGGCCGATCAGGTCCAGCAGCCCGAGCGCGGCGACGGCCACCGCGACGCCGACGACGAGCGCCACGGCCGAGATCCGCAGCACCTCCGCCGACGTCGAGAAGTCGCCGAGCGGCCGATCGCGGGGGACGAGATGCATCTCCCGATATATATCGTACCCCGATATGTCTGCGTCGCCTGAGCCGGACGCCGAGGCCGACTACCGCGCGGATCCCGCAACGACAGAAGCCCCGCAGGTGCAGGGCTTCTCTCGCGATGGAGCTAGGGGGACTCGAACCCCCGACCTCCTGGGTGCGATCCAGGCGCTCTCGCGCCTAAATATGTCTGATTTGCAGGTATTTCCTGGCGATCCAGGCGGGCCGCGGGTGCCAAAATTCACCCGCAATTTGCGGGAATTCGCAGGAGTTTTGCCACGTGAGGCGGTCGGAGTGGCAAAACTCCGGGCCCGGTGCTGCGTCGCCGGATGTCGACGGGATCGTCCAAGGTCTGCCCCGGATGATGACGCGCGATCCGCGGCGTCAGGCGTCACCAACCGCGGTCGCCGTCTCGATCGTTAGATGCCTTGCGGCGGGTCGTGGCTTATCGGCGTGGCCGCCATGGTGACGTCGATCTGTCCTTCCTGCTGCACGAGCGCGAATCCGGTGATCCCGTGCGCCTGGCTGAACGCGAGCGTGACGGTTGCCGCGCCGATCCGGAGTTGCTGGAGTTCGGCGCGCTGCAGCCATTTCGGGAGCTCGGGTTGGACGACGGCGAGTGTCTTGCTAGGCGCGTGCGCGCTGATTCCGAGCATCGCCTGTAGGAGCATGAACGGGGTCGCTGCCGCCCACGCCTGGGGAACGCACGCGACCGGGTAGTTGACGATCTCGGTGTTGCCGGCGCGATCGAAGCCGCAGTAGAGCTCAGCGAGCCGGTAATCGCGGGAGCGGGCGGCGATGCCGAACAGGCTGGTGGCGATCCGCATCGTCGCGCCGGAGTGGCCGTAGCGTTTGAGGCCAGCGGCGATGATCGCGTTGTCGTGGGGCCAGACCGACCCGTTGTGATAGCTCATCGGGTTGTACGCGGGCGATTGACTTGAGAGGGTGCGGATGCCCCAGCCGGAGAACATGTCCTCGGCCATCAGCCGTTCGGCGACGGGGTCGGCCTTGTCGTCATCGACGATCCCGCAGTAGAGGCACTGTCCAGGGTTTGAGGTGACGCTCGCTACCTGGCGTTTGCGCCCGTCGAGCGCGAGCGCGAGCGTGCCCTCATCGGGGTTCCAAAACGCGTCGTTGAAGGTCGCACGGAGCGCTCTGGCTTGCGAGCGGAGCTCTCGGGCACGATCCGGCTCGCCGAACGCCTCGTAGAGTTCCGCGATCGAGGTCTTCGCGAGGTAGACGTAGCCCTGCGCCTCGACGAGCGCGATCGGCCCGTCCGCGAGCTTGCCGTCGGCGTGAACGATCGCGTCCTCGGAGTCCTTCCATCCGTGGTTGGCCAGGCCAGCCGGTGAGCGGCGCTCGTATTCGACGAAGCCGTCGCCGTCCTGATCGCCGTAGCGGTCGATCCACTCCAGGGCCGCGTCGAGCGCAGGGTGAAGCGTGGCGAGGGTTTCGAGGTCGGCGGTCCACCGGTAGTAGGCCGCGGCGAGGATCACGAACAAGGGGGTCGCGTCGACGGTGCCGTAGTAAGGAGTGTGCGGAACCAGCCCGGCGCCCGCGAGCTCGCCGACGCGGAGCTCGTGGAGGATCTTGCCGGGCTCCGCGTCCCTCCAGGGCTCATCGCTGCGAGCTTGAACCTGGGCGAGCGCGAGGAGCGTGTCGCGCGCGAGCTGTGGGGAGAGCATCAGGCACTGGTAGCCGGTCAGCAGCGAGTCGCGGCCGAACGGAGCCACGTACCACGGGATCCCGGCGGCCAGAAGACGACCACCGCCCGGCATCGGGGTGAGCAGCGCGTACAGATCACGCACGGAGGCCGTGAGCACGCTCTGGAACAGCTCGTTGTCAGTCTCGACTGAGGTGTTTCCCCGGCGCCAGGCCGCGAGGTCCCGGTCAGCGCGGCGGATCGCGCGAGCGAACGCTCGCCGTGGGGGACGACGCCCATCCAGACCCGGCGTCACGGTGAGCATCAGCCTGAACGTGTCTCTCGCTTCGAGGGGCGCCTCCCAGGTAAGCAGCACCCGCTCGTCTTCGACGCGCGCCGCGGTCGGAGGTGGGTCGAGCTCAACGAGCGTCTCGCGGAAGATTGCGTCCTGGCCTTCGTAACCGAACGTCACCGATGTGGTCCCTGTGTTCGGGACCATCGTCTCGCCGCGAGCCGGCCGTTGGCGCACGCCGCGGATCTCGAACACGTCCGCGAAGTCGGCCGCGAGCGTCATAGTCAGCGGCACGCGGACCCGCGCCGCGTGGAAGTTACGCAGCTCGAGCTGGCAATAGAGCCGCTCTGCGACGAGCATCGTCCGTTTGAGGTTGAGCGTCTCCTGCGGCACGGTCGAGCCGTCGAGATCGACGATCACCGGATTCGTCTGGTTGACGACCGCGCTGGAGCCGGACTCCGTCGCGCGCGCGAGCAGTACCGGTTGCTCCCCCGCGAACGACACGTGCAGCTCCGAGA
>DASZVK010000255.1:0-3748 GCA_035547175.1 Solirubrobacteraceae bacterium | reverse complement strand
GGCGAACGACGACGGGCCGACGTACGTTGGGCCGCTGGCGCTCGGCGTCGACACGGGCGTGCTGCTGGCGGCGCTGGCGGCGCCCGCGGCGGTCGTCTCGCTGGCCGTGCTCGACGCGCTGCACGGCGGGCTGCGCGCGCTCGCGGTGATGCTGCTCTCGCCGGCCGTCTCCGGCGGCGGCCCCGCGCGCGAGATGATCGCCCAGTCGCTCGGCGACCGCTCGGTCACGATCGCCTACTGGCTGCCCGAGCGCGAGCTGTTCGTCGACGACGCGGGCCGTCCGGTGACGCTGCCGGCGCCTGGCTCGGGGCGGACGTGGACCGCGGTCGACGACGACGCCGGACGGCGCGTCGCGGCGATCGTCCACGACGCCGCGCTCGACACCGGGCCCGAGCTCGTGCAGGCGGCCGCCGCGGCCGCGTCGCTGGCGATCGACAACGACCGCCTCAAGGCGGACCTGCGCGCGCGCGTCGAGGAGCTGCGCGTCTCGCGCCACCGCGTGATCGAGGCGGCGCTGGCCGCGCGCGCACGCATCGAGCGCGACCTCCACGATGGCGCCCAGCAGCACCTCGTCGCGCTGGCGATCGAGATGGCGATGCTCAAGGGCCGCCTGGCCGGCACGCCGGACGAGCCGCTCGTCGAGGAGATGGCGGCCAAGCTGCAGACCGCGCTCGAGGAGCTGCGCGAGCTGGCGCGCGGCATCCATCCGGCGGTGCTCACCGAGCGCGGGCTCGAGGCGGCGATCGACGTGCTGGCGATGCGCTCGCCGGTCGCCGTCGAGGCCGACGTGCGGATGGGCTCCGAGCGCGCCGCGACGGCGATCGAGGCGACCGCGTACTTCGTCGTCGCCGAGGCGCTGACGAACGTCGCCAAGTACGCCCGGGCGAGCCACGCGACCGTCGCCGTCGCGCGCCTCGGCGACGTCGTGCGCGTCGAGGTCCGCGACGACGGCGTCGGCGGCGCCGACCCCTCGCGCGGCAGCGGGCTGCGCGGGATCCACGAGCGCGTCGGCGCGCTCGACGGCCGCGTGACGATCGAGAGCCCGCCCGGGGCGGGCACGCTGCTCGTCGCCGAGATCCCGTGGGAGGAGCCGGCGTGACCGCCCGTCGCGTCGCCGCGGCGCTGGCCGCGCTCGTACTGGCCGCGCTGGCGACGGGCTGCGGCTCGACCGAGCGCGTGCGCGAGCGCGACCTGGTCGCCTCCGGCGGCAGCGCGACGACGCCGTCGTCGCCTCGCACCGGCGCGAGCGGCTCGGTGCGGATCGCCGTCGTAACCCACGGGCAGGCGTCGAGCGTCTACTGGGCGACCGTCCGCAACGGCATCGACGCCGCCGCGCGCGAGACCGGCGTCGTCGTCCGCTACCGCTCGCCCGACGTCTTCAGCGTGCGGCGCATGAGCGAGCTGATCGACGAGGCGGTCGCCACGCGCCCCGACGCGCTCGTCGTGACGCTGCCCGACCGCTCGGTCGAGGCGGCGGTGCGCCGCGCCGAGCGCGCCGGCATCCCGGTCGTCTCGATCAACTCGGGCGACGACCTGTTCCGCTCCGCCGGCGTGCTCGCCCACGTCGGCCAGGACGAGGACGCCGCCGGCTACGAGGCGGGCAGGCGGCTGATCGCGGCCGGCGTCACGCACGCCGTCTGCCTGAACCTCGAGCACGGCAACGGCGCGCTCGACCGGCGCTGCGCCGGCTTCGCCCGCGCGCTGCGCTCCGGCGGCGCGACCTCGCGCGACCTGGCGCTCAACCTCGACGACCAGGCGCGCGCCGAGCGCCTGCTGGCGGGCGTGTTCCGCTCGACGCGGATCGACGGCGCGCTGGCGCTGTCGAGCAGCGGCGCCGAGGCGGCGCTCGCCGCGCTGCGCGACGACGGGCGCGTCGGCAAGGTCGTGCTCGGGTCGTTCGACCTCTCGCCGGCGGTGCTCGAGGCGGTCCGCGACGGGCGCGTCGCCTTCACGATCGACCAGCAGCCCTACCTCCAGGGCTACCTGCCGATCGTCGTGCTCGCCAACTACGTCCGCTACGGCCTCGTGCCCGAGGAGGGGCGGCTGATCCGCACCGGCCCGCACTTCGTCACCGCCGGCGACGCCGAGCAGGCGCTCGAGCTCAGCCGGCGGCGGATCCGCTAGAGCGCGCGGCGCAGCACGCCGGTCTCGCGCGTCAGCCGCTGGGCGAGGACGACCGGCACGAACGTGATCGCCAGCACCACCAGCACGACGACGTTGACCTGCGGCAGCCGCTGGCCGAGGCGGATCTGGCCGAAGATCCACAGCGGCAGCGTGTTCTGCGCGCCGGCCGTGAACGTCGTCACGATCACCTCGTCGAACGACAGCGCGAACGCGAGCAGCCCGCCGGCGACGAGCGCCGTCGCGATCGACGGCAGCGTCACGAGGCGGAACGTCGTCAGCCCGTCGGCGCCGAGGTCCATCGACGCCTCGACGAGCGACGCCTGCGTACGCCGCAGCCGCGCGATCACGTTGTTGTAGACGACGACGATGCAGAAGGTCGCGTGGCCGATCACGATCGTCGTCAGCGAGAAGCTCGTCCCCGACCAGGCGAAGAACGAGTTCAGCGCCATCCCGGTGATGATCCCCGGCAGCGCGAGCGGCAGCACGAGCATCAGCGAGACCGCCTCGCGCCCGAAGAAGCGGAAGCGGTGCACCGCGAACGCGGCCATCGTCCCGAGCACGATCGCGATCGCCGTCGCGATCAGCCCGGCGCGCGCCGACAGCCACAGCGCGTTGCGCATCTCCGGGTCGTCGAACGCCGACCCGAACCACTTCGTCGAGAGCCCGTGCAGCGGCCAGCTCTGGATGTTGGACGGGTTGAAGGCGTAGACGACGATCAGCGCGATCGGCGCCAGCAGGAACAGCGCGATCGCCGCCGTCCAGACGGCCAGCGCGATCCGCGTGCGCCGGGCGTGGCCGCTCACAGCGCCTCGAACGCGCCCAGCCGGCGCGCCCCCAGCAGGTAGAGGCCCATCACGACCACGGGCACGACCGCGAACGCGGCCGCGAACGGGACGTTGTTGGCGACGCCGACGCTGCTGTAGACGACGTTGCCGATGAAGTCCGAGCCGGCGCCGCCGACGAGCGTCGGCGTGATGAAGTCGCCGAGCGTCAGCGAGAAGGTGAAGATCGAGCCGGCCGCGATGCCCGGCAGCGCGAGCGGCAGCAGCACGCGCCGGAACGTCGTCGCGCCGCGGGCGCCCATGTCGGCGCTGGCCTCCAGGTAGGAGTCGGGCACGCGCTCGATCGCCGCCCAGACCGGCATGATCATGAACGGCAGCCAGATGTAGCTGAAGACGATCCACATCGCCCAGTTCGAGTAGGCGACGTTCACGGAGCCCAGCCCGACGCCGTCGAAGAGCCAGTTGAGGATCCCGTCCTTGGCGAGGATCAGCCGCCAGGCGTAGACGCGCACGAGGTAGCTCGTCCACAGCGGCAGCAGCACGATCACGAACAGCGCGCTCGACGCCCGCCGCGACGCGAGGCGCGCGGCGTAGTAGGCGAACGGGATCGCGAGGATCGCGTCGGTGACGGTGACGGCGGCGGCGATGCCGATCGTGCGCAGCGCGATCGTGCGGTACGTCGGCTCGCTGACCAGCGTCCTGAAGCTGTCGAGGCTCCAGACGTGGACGACCTTGCCGGTGAAGTCGTCGACCGACCAGAAGGCCGACACGAACAGCACCACCAGCGCGGCGAGGTAGAGGACGACGAACCACGCCGCGGGCGGAGACAGCAGCAGCAGGCC
>DASZVK010000254.1:0-2773 GCA_035547175.1 Solirubrobacteraceae bacterium | reverse complement strand
GGCGCAGGCGTCGATGCTGTTCCTCGCCGCCGTCGCGATGACGATGCCGGCGATCTACGAGCTGGTCGACGGCAGCGGGCTGCCGCCGCCGGGCGCCGAGCGCGTGCCCTACGGGCCGACGGTCGAGTGGCTGTCGTTCGCGGTCGCGCTGGTGCTGATCGCCAACTACGCCGCCGGGCTGGTGTTCTCGCTGCGCACCCACCGCGACCTGTTCAACCCCCACCGCAACGAGGCCTCCGAGCCCGACCAGGACCGCGCGCCGTGGTCGGTGCGCAGGGCGGTCGTCGCGCTCGCCGTGGCCGGCGTGGCCGTCGGCGTGATGTCGGAGATCCTCGTCGGCTCGATCGGCGAGGCCGCGCACAAGATCGGGCTGAGCGAGTTCTTCGTCGGCGCGATCGTCGTGGCGATCGTCGGCAACGCGGCCGAGCACTGGGTCGCGGTGCTCGTCGCGCGCAAGGACAAGATGGACCTCGCCGTGAACATCGCGATCGGCTCGAGCACGCAGATCGCGCTGTTCGCCGTGCCGGTGCTCGTGCTGCTGTCGTTCTTCGTCGGCCCCGACCGGATGCCGCTGGTGTTCAACGGCTTCGAGCTGGGCGGCGTGATCCTCGCCGTGATGATCGCCCAGTACGTCACCAACGAGGGCGAGTCGACGTGGTTCGAGGGCGTCCAGCTGCTCGCCGTCTACGCGCTGCTGGCGGTCGCGTTCGCCGTCGCCTGAGCTAACCTGGTCGGCGGAGCCATTGACTGACCAGTCAATCTAAGGAGGCACGGTGGTCGACTTCACGCTGACCGACGAGCAGGCGGCCCTGCGCGACATGGCGCACGAGTTCGCCGAGAAGGAGATCCGCCCGGTCGCCTGGGAGCACGACAGGGACGGCACCTGGCCCGCCGACGTCCTCGCCAAGGCCCACGCGCTGGGCCTCATGAACACCCACGTCCCCGAGCAGTACGGCGGTCCCGCCCTCGGTGCGCTCGACGGCGTCGTCATCGAGGAGGAGCTGTCGTGGGGCTGCTCGGGCATCACGACGTCGCTGATGGGTAACAGCCTCGCGGGCGCGCCGCTGCTGATCGCCGCCTCCGACGAGGTCAAGAGGGAGGTCTTCGAGGAGCTGACGGCCGAGCTGCGCTACGCCTCGTTCTGCCTCACCGAGCCCGACGCCGGCTCGGACGTCTCGGGCATGCGCACGCGCGCGGTCAAGCGGCGCGACACCTACGTCATCGACGGCTCGAAGTGCTTCATCACCAACGGCAGCCACGCCGACTTCCTCACCGTCTTCGCCAAGACCGACCCCGACGCCGGCAACCGCGGCATCTCGGCGTTCCTCGTCCGCCGGGACGAGACGGTCGTCGTCGACAAGAAGGAGGACAAGATGGGCCAGCGGGCGTCGGACACCGCGACGATCACCTTCAACGGCACCGAGGTCCACGAGCGCTACCTGATCGGCGCGGAGAACCAGGGCTTCAAGCTGGCGATGATGACGCTGGACCGCACGCGCCCGGGCGTCGCCGCGATGGCGACCGGCATCGCCCGCGCGGCGCTGGAGCTCGCCTGCGACTACGCCTCCGAGCGCGTCCAGTTCGGCGTGCCGATCGCGATGCACCAGGGCATCCAGTTCATGATCGCCGACATGGCGACCAAGGTGCACCTCTCGCGGCTGGCCGCCTGGCACAGCGCGGCGCTGCTGGACCAGGGCAGGCCGAACACGATCGAGTCCTCGCACGCCAAGCGCTTCGCCGCCGACGCGGCGATGGAGGTCACCACCGACGCGGTGCAGATCTACGGCGGCTACGGCTACATCAAGGACTACCCCGTCGAGAAGCTGATGCGCGACGCGAAGATCATGCAGCTCTACGAGGGCACCTCGCAGATCCAGCGGCTGGTGATCGCCCGCGAGACGCTGGCGCCGCGGCGGGCCGCCGCGCCCGCGGCGACGTAGGCCGCCACCGCGCCGGCGTGGATACTGGGCGCGTGCGCGCACGCGCCCAGATCGACCTCGACGCCCGCATCGCCGACGTCGAGCGCCTGTGGTTCGACCTCTCGCGCCGGTCGTCGTTCGTCGAGGGCTTCCACCACGTCCACCGCGTCGACGAGGGCTGGCCCGCGCGGGGCACGCTCGTCTGGGACTCGGCGCCGGGCCGGCGCGCACGCGGCCGCGTCGTCGAGCGCGTGACGCGCCACGAGCTGCGCGTCGGGCAGACCTCGGAGGTCGAGGACGAGCTCACCGAGGGCACGCTCACGGTCGCGTTCGGGGCGCTGCCCGGCGGCGGCACCCGCCTGCGCCTCGACCTGCGCTGGCGCACCAAGGTCCGCCGGCTCGGGCCGCTCGCCGACCTCTACGGCGGGCTCGTCCTCGGCCCGCGACGGCGCGCGGAGCTGCACGACACGCTCGCCCGCTTCCGCCGCGAGCTCGCCGACGAGACAGCGGCGGCGGGCTAGACGATGCCCGGAGCGATCGCCTACCGGGAGGCGACGGCGGCCGACGCCGCGGCGATCGCGTCGGTGATCGCCGAGGGCTTCGCCACCTACGAGGCGTTCGCGCCCGGGTGGGCGGCGCCGGAGGACATGGTCGCCGGCGTCGGGGCCCGCCTGGCGGCGCCCGACGTGTGGGCGACGCTGGCGCTCGACGACGGCGAGGCGGTGGGCGTGGCGGGCACCAGCGCGGCGCGCGACCACGCGGTCGGCCCGCTTGGCCCGCTGCTGGACGGCGTCGGCCACGTCTGGGCGGTGTTCGTGCGCCGGCGGCTGTGGGGCGCCGGCGTGGCGACCGAG
>DASZVK010000253.1:0-9341 GCA_035547175.1 Solirubrobacteraceae bacterium | reverse complement strand
GTGATCGACGGGTTGTCGGCCTTGCGGGCGATCTTGTCGACCTCGTCGATGTAGATGATCCCCGTCTCGGCCTTCTTGACGTCGTAGTCGGCGGCCTGGATCAGCTTGAGCAGGATGTTCTCGACGTCCTCGCCGACGTAGCCGGCCTCGGTCAGCGCCGTCGCGTCGGCGATCGCGAACGGCACGTTGAGGATCCGCGCGAGCGTCTGGGCCAGTAGCGTCTTGCCGCAGCCGGTCGGGCCGAGCAGCAGGATGTTGGACTTCTGCAGCTCGATGTCGGCCTCGGACTGGCTCGGCGCGTTCATCATCTGCACGCGCTTGTAGTGGTTGTAGACCGCTACCGAGAGCGTGCGCTTGGAGGCCTCCTGGCCGACGACGTACTCGTCGAGGACGTCGTAGATCTCCTTCGGCTTGGGGAGGTTGTCGAGGTCGAAGCTCGGCGGGGCGGTGAGCTCCTCGTCGATGATCTCGTTGCAGAGATCGATGCACTCGTCGCAGATGTATACGCCGGGTCCCGCGATCAGCTTCTTGACCTGACGCTGGGACTTCCCGCAGAAGCTGCAGAGAAGCTGCTCGTTGGAATCGGTCGGACGGGCCACGTGTCTCCCCTGTGGTGATGTCCGGCGCCCGGAAGCTAGTGCTCCGAGATCACGCGGTCAATGATGCCGTACTCGCGAGCCTCTTCGGAGGACATGAAGTAGTCGCGCTCGGTGTCCTTGGTGACCTTCTCGAAGTCCTGGCCGGTGTGCTTGGCGATGATCTCGTCCAGCCGGCGGCGGATGTCGATGATCTCCTTGGCGTGGATCTCGATGTCCGTGGCCTGTCCCTGGAAGCCGGAGCTGACCTGGTGGATGAGGATCTTCGCGTTGGGCAGCGCCATCCGCTTGCCCTTCGCGCCGCCGGCGAGCAGCAGCGCGCCCATGCTCATCGCGATGCCCACGCAGATCGTCTGCACGTCGGGCTTGATGAACTGCATCGTGTCGTAGATCGCCAGGCCCGCGTAGACGCTGCCGCCGGGCGAGTTGATGTACAGCGAGATGTCCTTGTCGGGGTCCTCGCTCTCCAGGTGCAGGAGCTGCGCGACGATCAAGTTGGCGATCTGGTCGTCGACGGGCGTCCCCAGGAACACGATCCGCTCGTTGAGCAGGCGGCTGTAGATGTCGAAGGCTCGCTCGCCGCGCGAGGTCTGCTCGACGACCATGGGGACAAGGGGGCTCATGGATCTCGCTTCTTCTTCGGGGAGAGGGTGGTTCCTGCTCATCTCAGGCTATCGGCCTGCTCGCGCCGCGATTGAGCCTCGCGACGCGCCGTGGCCCGCGGCGGTCAGCCCTTCTCGGGCGTCCAGATCTGCTCGCGGGCCCGCGCGCGGCCGGGGTCGATCCCGGTCGCCGCCTCGGCCAGCAGGTCGACGGCGGCGCGCTGCGCGAGGTCGTCGACGAGCTCGTCGAGCCGGCCCGACCGCTGCAGCCGGTCGCGCAGCTTCTCGGGCGTGGTGTTCTCGCGCGCGGCGGTCGGCTGCAGCGCGTCGAGCACGTCGCCGTCGGAGGGCGAGATCCCCTCGGCCTCGATCACCGCGCGCAGCGCCGCCTCGCGGCGCAGGGCCTGCTCGGCGTCCGGCAGCGCCTCCTCGAGCAGATCCTCCTCGGCCCTGCCCGAGATCTGCAGGTACATGTCCTTGGAGATCCCCTGGTGGGAGAGGTTGTGGACCATGCGCTCCCACAGCTCCGACGCGCGCGCGCGCACGAGCGCGTCGGGCACGTCGATCGTCGCGTTGGCGACGACGGCGTCGAGCACGGCCTCGCGGAAGGCGGCCTCGGCGCGGCGCTCGCCCGCCTCGCGCAGCTTCGCGGCGAGGTCGTCGCGCAGCTCGTCGAGCGAGTCGAAGCCGGCCGCCTCCTCGGCGAAGGCGTCGTCGAGCTCGGGCAGCGCCTTGCGCCTGACCTCCTTGACGGTCACGGCGAACTCGGCGTCGCGCCCGGCCAGGTGCTCGGCGTAGTCCTCGGGGAACGTGACCGCGACGGTGCGCTCGTCGCCCGCGCGGGCGCCCTCGAGCTGCTCCTCGAAGCCCGGGATCAGGCGGCCGCCGCCGAGCTCGAGCAGCTGGTCGCGGCCCTCGCCGCCCTCGAACGGCTCGCCGTCGAGCGTGCCCACGTAGTCGATGACGACGAAGTCGCCCTTGCCGGCCGCCTCGTCGACGGTCTCCAGCCGCGCCGAGCGCTCGCGCAGGGCCTCGAGCTCGGCGGCGACCTCGTCCTCGCCGGGCTCGGCCGGCTCGCGCGCGACCTCGAGGCCCTTGTACTCGCCCAGCCTCGCGACCGGCAGCACGCCGATCTCGAACGAGAACATCAGCGGCTCGCCCTCGCGCGGGAGCTCGCCGAGGTCGATCGACGGGTCGCCGACCGGCCGCACGCCGCTGTCGCCGAGCGCCTCGGCGAGCCAGCGACCGAGCGAGCCGCGCACGGCCTCGTCGAGCACGGCCTCGCGACCGACGCGCCGCAGCACGACCGGCGCGGGGACCTTGCCGCGGCGGAAGCCGGGCACGCGCATCTCGCGCCCGAGCTGCCGGGCGGCGCGCTCGAGCGAGGCCTGGACCTGGTCGGCCGGCACCTCCGCCTCGACGCGGACGCGGGACTCCGGGAGCTCGGTGACGGTCGTCTTCATGAAGCGCCGGACGATAGCGTCGGGCGCCGTGCGCGGACGCGTCGCCACCTGGCTGTACACCGGCCCGGTCGGCCACCTCTACGCGGGGGTGGCCGACTGGGCGGTGCTGCTGGCGCGCTGGTCGTGGGCGCGCCTGCGCGGGCGTCAGCAGTAGGCGATCAGGTGGAACGCCCGGTCGGCCGCCACGCCCGCGACCGAGTAGGTCGCGACGCCGACGGTCGTCACCGACTTGTCGGCGCTCACCGCCGGGGTCGCCGTGATCAGGCCGGGCGTGTTGCCGACGATCGTCGCGCTCAGCGCGCACAGCGACAGGTCGCCCGTGAACGCGACGTAGTAGGTCCCCGTCCCGGTGCGCGCGCTGGCCGCCGGGGCGAGCCCGCGCGAGGCGCCGCGCAGCCCGTCGGCGGCCATCTGCGCGAACGGGTGGCGGGCGTTGACGGCGGCGACGGCGTCGGCCGTCAGCTGGTCGGCGTTCTTGGAGTCGACGCGGTCGGCGTTGAGGCCGGTCGCGACGCCCGTGGCGTTGGTCACGAACGGCTTCGCGACGTCGCCGCCGCCGCCGACCGTGATCGTCCCGCCCTGGGTGCCCTCGGTCGCGAACTGGAACGCCTCGCCCTTGGACAGGTTCGACGCCCGGACGCAGGGGTGGTTGGCCCCGCCGACGGCCGCCGAGCGGCAGCCGTAGATCGCTCCGCCTCCGGTCGCGGACTTGTTCGACTGACGCGTGCCGTAGGTCGCGACGTTGGAGATGATCTGCGTCTCCTTCGTGTAGGCGTCCGACGGGTTGGCGGTCGGGCTGCGCGTGCCGCCCTTGACGGGGTTCCCCTCGCCGGTCGCGAACGCGAGCGGCGCCGCGACGAGCGCGGCGACGATGCCGGTGGCGATGACGTATGTGCGTGCTCTCATGCCCGCACCAAACCGCGACGGCGCCGAAGGTCGCGGCATGGCGTCCGATAGCGTCCGGGCGGTGATCCGTCCCTCCGGCCGTCGATCCGCGCGGGCGCCGGCGGCCGCGGCGGCGGTCGTCGCGGCGACGGCGCTGGCGGCGCCCTCGGCCGCCGACGCGCACGGGCTCGTCGGCAAGACGAACCTGCCGGTCCCGGAGTGGATGTTCGCGTGGGCGGCGGCGATCGTGCTCGTCGCGTCGTTCGCCGGGCTCGCCGTGCTCTGGCAGCAGCCGCGGCTCGCGCGCGTGCGCGAGCGGCTCGTCGGCGCGGCGCCGCGCGCGCTCGAGGCGCTGGCGGGCGCGTTCGGCGTGCTCGTCTTCGCCGTCACCTGCTACGCGGGGCTGCGCGGCATCCAGAACCCGCAGGCGAACCTCGCCCCGACGATCGTCTTCGTGATCCTGTGGGTCGGCTTCCCGTTCGCGAGCGTGCTGTTCGGCGACGTCTTCGCCGCCTTCAGCCCGTGGCGCGCGGTCGGGCGTGCGGCGGGCTGGCTGGCGGCGCGGCTGGGCTCGCCGGCCGAGCCGCTGCGCTACCCCGAGCGGCTCGGGCGCTGGCCGGCGGCGGTCGGGATCCTCGCCTTCGCCTGGGTCGAGCTCGTCTACGTCGGCCGCGACGACCCGAGCAACCTCGCCGTGCTCGGCCTCGTCTACGCCGCCGTCCAGCTCGTCGGCATGGCGCTCTACGGCGTGCGCCAGTGGTGCGACAACGCCGACCCGTTCGGCGTCTACTTCGGCATGCTCGCCCGCCTGGCGCCGCTGCGCTGGCACGACCGGCGGCTCTACCTGCGCCCGCCGGCGACGGCGCTGGTCGAGGACCGCCCGGTCGTCGCGGGCTCGACGGCGCTGGTGCTGGTGTCGATCGGGACGACGAGCTTCGACGGCTTCTCGCAGGGGACGGCGTGGGCCGACGTCGCCGGGCGCCTGGTCTCCTTTTTCCAGGACCTCGGGCTGCACGGCGAGGCGGCGATCGAGGCCGCCTTCACCGTCGGCCTGCTCGCCGCCGTCGCGATCGTCGCCGGCTTCTACCTGCTCGGCATCGCCGGGATGCGGTCGGCGGCGCGCGCCGGCAGCACGCGCGAGCTGGCGCGCGCGTTCAGCCACACGCTGTGGCCGATCGCGTTCGCCTACGTCTTCGCCCACTACTTCTCGCTGCTGGCGTGGCAGGGCCAGGCGGTCGGCTACCTGGCGTCGGACCCGCTCGGCCACGGGTCGGACCTGCTCGGCACCGCCGGGTGGGCGATCGACTACAACTGGATCGGCGCGACCGCGATCTGGTACCTGCAGGTGCTCGCGCTGATCGGCGGGCACGTGACCGGCCTGGCGCTGGCGCACGAGCGCGCGCTGACGCTGTTCCGCGACGGCCGCGTCGCCACCCGCTCGCAGTACTGGATGCTGACGGTGATGGTCGGCTTCACGTGCCTGGCGCTGTGGCTGATCTCCGTCGCCAGCCAGTAGGCCGGCGGCCTCCGGCGGAGGTGTCATGCTCACCGCCATGGCCGACCAACCCGAGGCGCAGCCCGTCGCCGACGCCAAGCCCAAGCGCAGCCAGCGCGACCAGAACCGCCTGATCGGCGCGGCCGTGGCCGCGGCGCTGCTGATCGCCTTCGCCCTCGTCAACACCGAGAAGGTGAAGGTCGACTGGATCGTGACGAGCAAGCACTCGCCGCTGATCGTGGTGATCGTCGTCTCCGCCGCGATCGGGGCGCTCGGCGACCGCTTCATGGTCATCCGGGCGCGGCGCAAGAAGAGCTGACCCACCACAACCCCACAATTCCCATCTTATTTATGGGGATTGTGCTAGCCTCGCCCGGCGATGTCGAGCGAGACGGTGGAGCTTGCGCCCGAGCGCGCTCGTCGGGCGCCGCGCGCCGCCGTGCGCCCGCTGCGCGCCACGGCGCCGCTCGGGCGACGCTGGGCCGTCCGGCTCGGGGCGCTCGCGCTGCTCCTGCTCGCCTGGTGGCTGATCGCCGACCTGCGCGTCTGGTCGACGCTGTTCGTGCCGCCGCCGATCGACGTCTGGCACCGCTTCCTCGACGGCGAGACGACGCACGACGGCATCAGGGGCCTGAGCGGCTACTACCTGCACCAGCACGCGTGGGCGAGCCTGTGGCGGGTCCTGCGCGGCGTCGGCCTCGCGATCCCGTTCGGCGTCGGGCTCGGCCTGGCGCTGGCCACCGTCCGCCCGGTGCGGCTGATCCTCGAGCCGTACGTCAACTTCGTCCGCGCGCTGCCGCCGCTGGGCTACTTCAGCCTGCTGATCATCTGGTTCGGCATCGACGACGCGGCGAAGGTCTGGCTGCTGTTCCTCGCCGCCTTTCCGCCGATCACGCTGGCCGTGCTGGGCGGCGTGCGTGGCATCCGCCGCGAGCGCATCGACGGCGCGCTGGCGCTCGGCGCGACGCGGGCGCAGGTGCTGCGCCACGTCGTCCTGCCGTCCGTGCTGCCCGAGGCGTTCACCGGCCTGCGCCTCGCGCTCGGCTTCGCCTGGACCACGATCGTCGCCGCCGAGACGATCAACGGCCTTCCCGGCCTCGGCGGCCTCGCGTGGCAGGTCACCAAGTTCCAGCAGACCGACGTCGCGGTGCTCTGCGTCGTGCTGATCGGGCTGCTGGCGGTCGCGCTCGACGCCGTCGTCAAGGCGGTCGAGCGCGTCGTCGTCCCCTGGCGGGGCAAGGCGTGAGCCGCGCCCGCCGCATCCCCCTCCCCTGAAGGAGCCAGTGCAGATGAAGACCCCCCTCCGACCCGCGCGCGCGGCGCTCGGCGCGACCCTCGTCCTCGCGGCGCTGGCCGCGACGACCACGCCGAGCCTCGCGGCCCCGGCGCCCGCGAAGATCACGATCGCCTACCAGGCGATCCCCAACGGCGACCTCGTCGTCAAGCACGAGAGGTGGCTCGAGAAGGCGCTGCCGAACACCAAGATCTCCTGGAAGCTGTTCGACTCGGGCGGCGACGTCAACACGGCGGTCGCCGCGCACGCGGTCGACTTCGGCCTCGCCGGGTCGAGCCCCGTCGCCCGCGGCCTGTCGACCAAGATCGACTACGAGGTGCCGTGGATCCACGACGTCATCGGCACCGCCGAGGCGCTCGCGGTCAAGAAGGGCATCAACTCGGTCAAGGACCTCAAGGGCAAGACGATCGCGACGCCGCTCGCCTCGACCTCGCACTACAGCCTGCTGGCGGCGCTCAAGGAGGCCGGCCTGTCGCAGAGCGACGTGAAGATCATCGACGCCGAGCCCGACGCGATCGTCGCCGCCTGGCAGCGCGGCGACATCGACGGCGCGTACACGTGGAACCCGAGCCTGGCCAAGCTGCTCGCGGCGGGGGCCCACACGATCGTCGACAGCGCGCAGCTGTCCAAGAAGGGCTACGCGACCTACGACCTCGGCACCGTCTCGACGTCGTTCGCGAAGAAGCACCCGGACGTCGTCGCGACCTGGGTCGCCCAGGAGGACCGGGCCGTCAAGCTCTACCGCTCCGACCGGGCGCGCTGGGCCAAGGACGTCGGGGCCGAGCTGTCGCTGTCGACCAAGGACGTCCTCTCGCAGGCGGCCGGCCTGCAGTTCCTGACCGCCAAGCAGCAGCTCGGCAAGGCCTACCTGGGCGGCGGCCTGCTGACCAACCTGTACGCGACGGGGGCGTTCAACAAGGACCTCGGCCAGATCCCGTCGGTCGCGCCGCGGAGCGCGTACGCCAAGGCGATCTACGCCGCCGCCGCCAAGAAGGTGGCTGCGGGCTGAGCCATGCCGGTGACGCTGCGGGGCATCGAGCACGTCTACCGGGCCCGCCCGCCCCGCGGGGTCGACCTCCCCGCGCTCGCGCTGGGAGACCTCGACGTGCCCGACGGCGAGCTGATCGCTCTCGTCGGGCCGTCGGGGTGCGGCAAGAGCACGCTGCTCTCGCTGCTGGCCGGGTTCATCGCGCCGACGTCGGGCGCGATCCACGTCGACGGCAGGCCGGTGACTGGCCCCTCGCACGAGCGCGGCGTCGTCTTCCGGCAGCCCAACCTCTACCCGTGGCTCAGCGTGCGCGACAACGTCGCGCTCGGTCCGCGGCTGCGCGGGGTGCGCAGGGCGCGGCGCCGCGCGATCGCCGAGCGCTGGCTGGACGTCGTCGGCCTGTCCGACTTCGCCGGGCGGCCGCCGTACGAGCTGTCGGGCGGCATGCAGCAGCGCTGCCAGATCGCCCGCGTGCTCGCCAACGACCCGGCGATCATGCTGCTCGACGAGCCGTTCGGCGCGCTCGACGCGATCACGCGCGAGCGCCTGCAGGACGAGCTGCTGCGCATCCGCCGGGGCGACCGCAAGACCGCGCTGTTCATCACCCACAGCGTCGAGGAGGCCGTGTACCTGGGCACGCGCGTGCTCGTCATGAGCCCGCGGCCGGGGCGCATCGTCTTCGACGCGCGGCCGCCGTTCTCCAACGACGAGCGCGTGCCCGAGCTGCGCACGGCGCCGGCCTTCTCCGCCTTCCGCGAGCGCGTCGCCCGCAGCCTCGCCGACGCCCACCTGGAGCTCCACGCATGACCCTCTCGCTGCACTGGTTCCTGCCCACCGCCGGCGACAGCCGCGACGTCGCCGCGAGCGGGCCCGGCGCGCACCACCGCGCGCCGACGCTCGACTACCTCGCGCAGGTCGCGCGGGCCGCCGAGCAGGTCGGCTTCGACGGCGTGCTGACGCCGACCGGGACGTGGTGCGAGGACGCCTGGATCGTCACCGCCGCGCTGCTCGCGCACACGCGCAGGCTGAGGTTCCTCGTCGCCCTGCGGCCGGGGCTGCTGAGCCCGACGCTCGCCGCCCAGATGGCGTCGACCTACCAGCGCGTCTCCGGCGGCCGGCTGGCGCTCAACGTCGTCACCGGCGCCGACGCCCAGGAGCTGCGCCGCTTCGGCGACCACCTCGACAAGCAGCGCCGCTACGCGCGCACGGGCGAGTTCCTCGAGGTGCTGCGCGGCGCCTGGGGGCCGGAGCCGCTCGACCACTTCGGCGACCACTACGACGTCGAGGGCGCGACCACGCGGCTCGCGCCCGACCCGCCGCCGGCGATCTACTTCGGCGGCGCGTCGGCCGCCGCCGAGCGCGTTGCCGCGCGCCACGCGGACGTCTACCTGATGTGGGGCGAGACGCCGGAGATGCTGCGCGAGCGGATCGCGCGCGTGCGCGCGCTGGCCGCCGAGCACGAGCGCACGCTGCGGCTCGGCCTCCGCCTGCACATGATCTCGCGCGAGCGCGCGCGGGACGCCTGGGCCGAGGCCGACCGCCTGCTCGCGGCGATGGACCCCGACGCCGTCGAGCGGACGCGCGAGGCGCTGACCGCCAGCGAGTCCGAGGGCCAGCGGCGCATGGCGGCGCTGAGCCACGGCGGCGACTCGCTCGTGATCGCGCCGAACCTGTGGGCCGGGATCGGGCTCGTGCGCGGCGGCGCGGGCACGGCGCTGGTCGGCTCGCACGCGGAGGTCGCCGAGCGGATCGCCGAGCTGCACGAGCTCGGCTTCGACGAGCTGATCCTCTCCGGCCATCCGCATATCGAGGAGGCCTACGCGTTCGGCGAGGGCGTGCTGCCGATCCTGCGCGAGCGCGGCCTCGCCGCGCCGGCGGCCGACCGGGGCGACGGGGCCTTCGTCCCCGGCTCCTACGTCGCGCTGCGGCGATGACGCGCCCGGAGCGACGGCCGGAGGGCGACGCCGCCGGCCGCTTCGCCGCGCTGCAGGCCCGCCTGGCGGCGCTGCCGGCGGCGC
>DASZVK010000252.1:0-3104 GCA_035547175.1 Solirubrobacteraceae bacterium | reverse complement strand
GGCGACGCCGCCGCCCGGCGGGTCGCCGCGCGCCGCGCGCTGGCGCTCAACCCGCTCTACCCGCCGGCGCGGGCGCTGTCGCGCTGAGCGCCGCCGCGCGCCGGCGCGGCAGGCCCTCCTTGAAGCGCAGCAGCGGCCGCTCGACGAGGTAGTAGCTCGCCGTCGCGCAGGCGACCGCGGCCGCCGTCGTCGCCAGCAGGATCAGGACGTAGCTGCCGTCGAGCCACTCGTTCATCTTCACCGCCAGCGGCAGGTGCCAGAGGTAGATCCCGTACGAGACCAGGCCCAGCCAGGCCAGCGGCCGCCAGGCGAGCACGCGGCGCGGCAGCCCGCCGGCGCGATCGCCGAACACGGCCGGCAGCACGAGGCAGAACGAGAACGCGCCGTAGAGCAGGTGCTGGCCGAACCAGCCCCACGCGCCGTAGCGGTAGGGGAACGCGCGCGGCAGCCCGATGCGCGTCGACCACAGCAGGAAGCCGAACGCCGCCAGCCAGGCCAGCGACGGCCGGCGCACGACGAGCCGCACGGCGCGCGGCAGCTCGCGCTCGGGCCGGCCGTGGAGCGCGGCGCTGGCGACCGCCAGCCCCATCCCGAGCGCGAACCACAGCAGCGTTCCGGGCAGCGTGTTGGGCAGCGTCCAGTTGGGCTGGTGGGCGTGCTGGTAGGTGCGCGCGGCGAGGCTCGCCAGCCCGAGCGCGGCCAGCACGACGAGCTCGACGCGGACCTGCGTGCGCAGCGGCCGTCCGGCGAGCGTGCGCGCCAGCAGCCAGGCGAACAGCGGCAGCACGAGGTAGAAGCCCATCTCGACGTCCAGCGACCACGCCGGCCCGAGGCCGGTGACGATCCACTGCGGCCGCCAGTTCTGGACGTAGAGGTAGTAGACCCAGAAGTGGCCGCCGAAGACGCCCGTCAGCCCCGGCCAGACCGCCAGCACGGTCAGCGCCAGCCAGTAGGCGGGGACGATCCGCAGCAGCCGCCGGCGCGCGTAGGCGATCGCGCGGGGCGCCGCCCGGCCCTCGTAGCGGGCCGAGACGAACGGCCGGTAGAGCAGGAAGCCCGAGATCACGAAGAAGACCGTCACGCCGACGTCGGCGCGCGCGGTGAACGGGCCGAGCACGTCGTTGGACGAGTTGAACGTCGAGAGCCCCGCGGTGTGGGTGACGACGATGGCGAGGGCGGCGATCGCCCGCAGCGAGTCGAACAGCGGGAAGCGCGGGTTGCCGGGCGGCGGGGCGACGACGTCGGGCGGCGCCTTCTGCACGGGCGGCACAGCATACGCTTGCGCGATGAACGGCCCGCGGGCACGGCTGGCGGCGGTCGCGCTGCTGGCGCTCGCCGTGCGCGTCGTCTACGCGATCCTCAACCGCCACCACGTCGTGCAGGGCGACGCGCTCGCCTACCACCTCGAGGGCGCCTTCCTCGCGCACGGCCAGGGCTTCCGCGAGCCGTACGCCGCCGTGCCGACGGCCGAGCACCCGCCGCTGCACATCGTCGTCGTCGCCTTCGTGGACCTGCTCGGCGGGAGCTCGCTGCTCGCCCAGCGGCTGGCGCTGTGCGTCGTCGGCACGGTCACGGTCGTGCTGATCGCGCTCGTCGCCCGGCGGCTGGGGGGAGAGCGGCTGGGCCTGGTCGCGGGCGTGATCGCCGCCGGCTACCCGATGCTGTGGCTGCCCGACGGCGCGCTGATGAGCGAGACGACCTACGGCGTCTTCGTCGCCGGCGCGCTGCTGGCGGCGCTGCGCGTGCGCGAGCGCCCGACCGCGGGGCGCGCCGCGGCGCTCGGCGCCGTGATCGCGCTGGCGGCGCTGACGCGCGGCGAGGCGCTGGGCCTGCTCGTGCTGCTGGCGGCGCCGCTGCTGTGGCGGCGGTGGCGGTCGCTCGCGGTCGCGGTGCTCGCGTTCGCCGTCGTGATCGCCCCGTGGACGATCCGCAACCTCGCGACGTTCGAGCGGCCGGTGCTGATCTCGACGAACTCCGACGGCGTCTGGGCGGGCGCCAACTGCCACGCGACCTACTACACGTCGCAGATCGGGGCGTGGCGCTTCGACTGCTACGGAAGCCCGCCGCCCGGCGACGAGAGCGAGCGGATGCACGTCTACCGCACGCGCGGCGTCGACTACATGCGCGACCACCTGTCGCGCCTGCCGCTCGTGCTGCTCGCGCGCGAGGGCCGACTGTGGGACGTCTACGAGCCGTGGACCCAGGGCGTCTTCTACGCCGCCTCCGAGGGCCGCAACCCGACCGCCCAGCGGCTCGGGCTGCTGTGCTACTGGCTGCTGCTCGGGCCGGCGATCGCCGGCGCGTGGCTGCTGCGCCGCCGCCGCGGGCCGCTGTGGGTGCTGGCCGCGCCGCTGCTGCTGGCGGCGCTGACGGGCGCCGTGACCTACGGGACGACGAGGTTCCGGTTCGTCGCCGAGCCGTCGCTGGTGCTGCTCGGGGCGGTCGCGGTCGAGGCGGCGCTGGCGCGGCTGCGCGCGGCCTCCTCGGCGCACGCGAGCAGCGTCCCGGCGAGCGCCACGGCGACGAGCGTCAGCGCCGGCATCTCCCAGTCCCAGTCGATCGCCGAGTGCATCGCCCAGACGGTCAGGGCGGCGATCGGCCCGGCGGCGAGGGCCGCGTCGGCGCGGTGAGCGTCGCGGGCGGCCAGCGCCACGCCGCCCAGCACGACCGCCAGCAGCGCGACGCCGACGAGGCCGAGCTCGGCGAACGTCTCGATCTCCAGCGAGTGGGCGTCGTGGGCGCTGTCGGCCTCGCGGCGGTGGATCAGCCACTCGACGCCGAAGCCGCCCGAGCCGACGCCCGCGAGCGGGTGGTCCCAGCCGGCGCGCAGCGCGACGCGCCAGTAGTCGTAGCGGTGCGAGCCGACGCTCGTCAGGCGCGAGCCGGTCTCGCCGAAGGCCGGCGCGTGGCTGTCGGAGCCCCCGGCGACGACGATCGGCACGACGAGGATCGCCACGACCAGCGCCGCGGCGATCCCCGGCGCGCGGCGCGGCAGGCGCACGGCGCCGGCGCGCAGGGTGCCCTCGCGCTCGCGCTCGGCGGCCTGCGCCACCAGGCCCGCGGCGACGGCCGCGAGCACGACGCCGGCGGCGAGCACGAGCGCG
>DASZVK010000251.1:0-25275 GCA_035547175.1 Solirubrobacteraceae bacterium | reverse complement strand
GCGCGCGATCGCGCCGACGCCGGGGCGCGCCACGGCGCCGCCGATCGTCACCAGTGTGGAGCCGGGGTCGGCATCGGAGCCGACCCGGCGGTACCAGTCGGCGCCGTGGCGGGCGATGAGCGCCAGATGCGCGAGCGTCTCCGCGTTCTGGACGAGCGTCGGCCGACGGCCGAGGCCGCGCTCGGAGGGCAGTGGCGGGACCACGGTCGGTCGCAGCGGTCCGCCGTCGAGGTGGCGGATCAGGGCGGTCTCCTCACCCGCGAGGTAGACGACGGGGACGGCCCGGACCTGGACGCGGCGTCCGAGGGAGCGCTCGGCGACCGCACCGTTGACGGCGCTGGCGCTCGCGTTCGCGTCCCGGGGCACCGCCACGACGATGCGCCGCGCGCCGATCGCGTCCGCCGCCGCCAGCGCGCCGTCCAGCACCAGATGGGGAGCGAGCGTCAGCAGGACGCGGTCCTTCGCGCTCATCGGCTCGCCCTCGGCGGCGTTGACGACCACGACGCGCGACCCGCGCCGGCCAGCGACGCTCCGCAGCTTGATCGCCGTCGGGAACGCGGCCCCGCCGCGACCTCGCAGTCCCGCCCGCTCGACCTCGGCTGCCAGGACGCGACCACGCGATCCTGGCGGCCCGTGCGCGGCGAGGTGCTCCGCGTGCGACAGCGGCCGGTCGGGATGGACCCCGGCGAGGAGCCGCGGCAGGCTCACGAGCTGTCTCCCAGGGGCGTGACGACGACCTGCCCGCTGACGGTCGGGGAACCCAGCCGGAGCACGGCGTCGAGGCGCAGGGCGTGGCCTCCGACTGAGCCCACGAGCGCTCGCAGCCGGTCGCCGTGCAGCCATTCGACACGGCCCGCGTAGCGACGAGGGTGCGACCACGGGCCGAACGTGACCGCGCTGCGGCGCAGCGCCAGGCGGCCGCCGGGCAGCGCGCGTCCGCCCATGCGGATGCGCAGCGCGCCGGTCATCCCCCCGCGCAGGCGCAGGCGCAGGTCGATGACGCCCGTGCCGCCCTCGCCGCGGCCGCTCGCGAGCGTGCCGGTGAGTGCGGCGCTCACGGGCGCTGCTGCCCGTCGAGAGCCGGGCGGCCGCGGCGCGGCGAACGCGGCCAGGACGTTGCGCGGCGTGCCCGAGCGGGCCGACCAGCCGGGCGCGAGCGGCCCTTGGACCACCCAGAGTCCGCCGCCGAGCGTCGCCAGGAGCACGCCCGCCACGACCGCGAGCCGGCGCGGAGCGGGCGCGTCGGCGGTGGCTGCGCGCACGGCGATCGCCGCGAGCGCCGCGGCGACGCAACCCGCGGTGAGCAGCTGCAGCCACCCGGACCGGATGTCGGAGCCTGTCCCCACGCCGTGGACGAGCGCCACCGGCCAGCACCCGTACGCGAGCCAGTGGACCTTGCGCCACGCGCGAAAGCCGAGACGACGGCGCACGAGGCTCGTCACGACCACGGCGAGCAGCAGGTCGGAGGCCAGGGTCCCCAGGCCGAGGTACACGGGCCGGTAGGACGCGGCGAACGGGACGACCGCGGCGAGCGCGCCGATCGGCGGGAACGGGTCCAGCAGGGTCGTCGCGACGTGGACCGCGAGCAGCGCGAGCGCAAGCAGCGACACCCATCGGTGCAGCGCCGCGACGGCGAAGCGCGGCGCCAGCGGCGGCTGCCAGGCGCCCACCTCCGCCACGCCCAGGACGACCCCGGCGGTCAGCAGCACCAGCGTCGTCGCGCCCGCACCGCGCGTCGCGTACCAGAGCGCGGATGGGCCGTGCGCGGCGGCGACGATCACGACGCCGGCGTCTCCCGCGGCCAGCCCGCGACGGCTCGGACGCGTCCGAGGTGATCGACCAGCCGCGCAGGCAGCGCACGCTCGACGAGCCAGGCCTCCGCGGGCGCCCCCCGCACGATCGCCGCGGTGCTGGCGGTGTTGGCGTCGACGCAGCTGGCGGCGGCGACGCTCGCCGTGCGCCACGGCCCACGCGCGGGCTGCCCCGAGGACGGATCGATGATGTGGTGCAGGCCCTCGCCCCAGCGACGCGCCGTCGTGCCTGACGTGGCCAACCCGCCGGAGCGGATGGCGACGACCTGGTCCGGCGCGTCGACCGGAGCGCGATGGTCGTCGGTGACGCGCACCCGCCACCCTGGACCGGGCGCCGGTCCGGCGGTCGCGATGTCGCCGCCGAGGCTCACCAGCACGCCGACTCCGGGGCACGCGGCGGCCGCCGCGGCGGCCGAGCGGTCGGCGGCGAGCGCCTTTGCCGTGGCGCCGAGGTCGAGGCGCACGCCGCGCGGCAGCGTGACGAGCCTCCGGGATTCGTCCAGGTGCACCGTCTGCCAGCCGCGCACCCGCGACGCCCGTACGCGCCGCCGCACGTCGGGCCCCAGATCGGCGAAGTCGCGGTCATAGCCGGCCAGGACGAGGGCCTCGCCGATCGTCGGGTCCACGGCGCCGTCGGTGATCGCCGCCGCCCGCAGCGCGATGGCGATCGCCTCGGACAGCAACGGACCGACCTCGCGCGGCGACCCGGCCCCCGCGTTGAGCGCGACCAGCTCCGAGTCGTCGCGGAAGCGGCTGCACGCGACGTCCACGGCACGCAGCTCCTCGGCCACGCGGTTCCGTGCGACGCTCAGCGCGGCAGGGTCCGTGACGAGGACCGTCGCGGTCGTTCCCAGCGCCGTCCACGAGGCGGTGGCGCTCACGAGGCTCCTGAGGTCACCGGCGGCGGTGTCGGCGCGGGCGCCGGCGCAGAGGGCGCGGGCGCCGACACGGGCGGCGCGGGGGGCGGAGCCGGGGCCGAGGCCGTCGTCGCAGGGCCGCGCTCGATCGCGGGCACCGGCTGCGGGCCGGGAACGGTCGCGACGCGCGGAGGCGCCGCGGTGGCCCGGCTGGTCGCGACGGCGACATGCGCCGTGCGGCCCTTGAACGCGGCGGCGGCGATCGACGACAGGGCCGCGGTCAGCCCGGCCGCCCCGGCGGCGAGGCTCCAGGAGATGAGCCGCAGGCGCCGCAGCGCGCGGTCGCGAGCGGTCGGGTCGGCAATGCGTCGCGTGGACATCGTGGCCGCATCGTGGCGGCCGACCGGTCAAGGCTCGGCAAAGGCCGGCGGTCCGCAGGCGAACGGGGTGATGGCCGGCCGTCGGAGCTTCTCGCCCATGTCGGTCGCGGGCATCCACGGATGGGCCTCGCGCCTCGCGCCGTCATGCTCGGCGGGTGAGATCGCAGACCGGATCGAGGGTACGGGCGCCCGGCACCGCGGCACTGCGCAGCGTCGTCGCATCGCGCGCCGAGATCCTCGTCGCGATCGCCGTCGCCGCGATCGCCGCGGGGTTCGCTCTGCATCTCGCCGGGGCGTCCGGCGCCGGGCACATCGTGTGGCGCGCCGCGGTCTCGCTGCTCGCCGCCGAGCTCGCGTTCGAGGTCGCGCGGACCGTGATCGTCCATCACCACCTCGGTGTCGACACGATCGCGCTCGTCGCGATGGTGGGGGCGCTCGCCCTCGACGAGGAGCTCGCCGGAGCCGTCATCGGCCTGATGTTCAGCGGCGGCGCCGCCCTCGAGGCGGCGGCCTCGCGCCGCGCGCGGCGCGAGCTCACGCTCCTGATCCAGCGCGCACCGCGCGTCGCTCAGCTGCGCGTCGACGGTGGCGTCGAGGAGGTGCCGGTCGATCGCGTCCGCTGCGGCGACACCGTGCTCGTGCGCAGCGGGGAGGTCGTTCCGGTGGACGGGACGGTGGTCGGCGGCGACGCGGTCGTCGACACGAGCATGCTCAGCGGCGAGCCGTTGCCGGTCACCGTGCACGCCGGCATGGCGGTCATGAGCGGCAGCGCCAACGCCGGCGGTCCGTTCGACGTCCGTGCCGAGCAGCCCGCTGCCGCGAGCGCCTATGCCGCACTCGTGCGCCTCGTCGAGCAGGCCCAGGCCCAGCGCGCGCCGCTCGTGCGCGTGGCGGACCGCTACGCCGGGTTCTTCCTCCCGATCACGCTGCTCGTCGCTGCGATCGCCTGGGGCTCGAGCGGCGACCCGGTTCGCGGGCTGGCGGTGGTCGTGGTCGCGACCCCGTGCCCGTTGATCCTGGCGGCGCCGATCGCGTTGGTCTGCGGGCTCTCGCGAGCGGCCCGCAGCGGGATCATCGTCAAGGGCGCGGGCGCGATCGAGACGCTCGGCGAGGCACGCACCGTCCTGTTCGACAAGACGGGCACGCTGACCGTCGGCCGACCCGAGGTGCGCGAGATCGTGCCCCTGGACGGCGTCGCGGCAGGCGAGGTCCTGCGGCTCGCGGCCTCGGTCGACCGGTTCTCCGCGCACGTGCTCGGCGAGGCCCTGGTCGGCGCCGCGAACGAGTCCGGGCTCCGACTGCGGGTTCCGACCGACATCGACGAGGACCCCGGCCAGGGGATCGCCGGAACGGTCGACGGCCACCGGGTCGCCGTCGGCAGCCGCATCTTCCTGCGCTCCCAGGGCTATGACCCGGACGCCCTCGCCGACGCGTCGCTTGCCGCCGGCCGCGGATCGGGCGAGGCGCACGTGCTGGTGGGCGTAGACGGTCGTCCGGCGGGAGTGATCGTGATGGCCGACGAGCTTCGTCCCGACGCCGACCTGATCGTCCATCGACTGCGCGCCGAGGGGGTTCGGCACGTCGCCATGGTCTCCGGCGACCGCACCTCGGTCGCACGGCGCGTCGGCGCGGCGCTCGGCGTCGATCGCGTCTACGCCGAGCAGTCCCCGGAGGACAAGCTCGACGTCGTCCGAGCGCTGCGCCAGGACCCCCACCTCAGCCCCGTGATGATGGTCGGCGACGGGGTCAACGACGCTCCCGCCCTCGCGATCGCCGATCTCGGCATGGCGATGGGCGCGGCCGGCGCGACCGTCTCCTCCGAGACCGCCGATGCCGTCATCACCGTGGACCGCGTCGACCGCGTCGCCGACGCCATCCACATCGGCCGCCAGACCTTGCGCATCGCCCGCCAGAGCGTGCTCGCGGGCATGGGCCTCAGCACCGTGGCCATGGGCGTTGCCGCTGCCGGCTACCTGCCGCCCGTCGCCGGCGCCCTCCTGCAGGAGGCCATCGACCTCGCCGTCATCCTCAACGCGCTGCGCGCCCTCCGCGACTGACCGGGCCCCGGGCGTCCACCGTCGCGCAGAGCGCGCCCGGCGATCTCGAAGTCCCTGATGGGGACGTGCCGGTGTAGGCTCGCGGCGCCGAGTGGGCGCGTCGGCGATCGGCCGGCGCCGGCTCTGTCCGAGATCGACGAGGTGCGCTGATGGGACGCGTCGGTGGTCGTGGGTGGTTGCGGAGCCGCCGGCTCGTGGCGTCGGCGGCGGTCGGCTGCGGCCTCGGTGGCCTGGCAGCCGGCGTGGCGCTCGCCGCCGGTCATGGCAGCGCGGCCGTGCGCGTGACCGGCGGACTGTCGTCGCGCCTGCGTCTCGATCCGGCTGGCGCCGTGCAGTGCGACTACGGCCAGCTCTCGATGGCGGTGCGGGCCGGGCACGGACCGGCCTACGCGGTCGGCGCGAACCTTGCCGGCCACCCCCGGACGATCGGTGCCCAGCACCGCTGGGCGATCTCCACGCACGGCCAGGCCAACGCCTATCTCCGCCAGGAGGCCCGCTACAGCTGGACGAGCGTGCGCGCCTCGAAGGCCAGCTCGGTCACGGCGAAGGCCGACTGGCGAAGCGGATCGCTGGACCTGTACCTGATCCCGGTGCCGCCCGCGAAGGGCGTCCTGCACGTCACCGGCAGCTTCACCTGCGCGCCCGGCCAGACGCTGAAGCCGAGCGCCTAGCCGGCCGCGGGACGAAACTCCGCGGGCCTGTCGTACGTTGACGGGACATGCGCACTCGCCTCCTGCTCGTCCTCTGTGCCGCCGCCCTGGCGGCGACCGTCGTCCCGGCCGCCGCCGCGCGCCAGGCCTGGTACAGCTACGGCGCCTTCGCCTGGAAGGCGCCGATCGAGGGCGGGACGGGGACGCAGACCGCCCGGCTCACGCAGATCCTGCTGCCGAGCAGCTTCAAGGTGAAGACGCGCGGCAGCCAGACGTCGGACTCCGGGACGTACCTCGCCTTCGGGCCCGTCGGCAGCTGCCGCAGCACCGGCTCGGTGCGCCTCGGCCTGCTGTACTCCGAGGCGCAGAGCGCCGCCGACGTGCTCGCCGACGTGCTGCCCGCGACGACGACCAGCTACGGCTACGGCACGCGCGGCGACGCGGCGTGGAGGATCGTCAAGTCGGCCTCGGCGACGCTGCGCGGCGCCTACGTGCGCCCGGCGACGGCGCGGCTCGCCCACGTCTGGGTCGTCGTCCGCGTCGGCACGACGCCGCACGGCACCTGCCACGCGGGCGGCTACCGCGAGTCGGTCGCCTTCCCGCTCGCCGACGCGCTGGCGACCGTCAAGGCGTCGGCCTACTAGGGCCGCTCGCGCCGTAGGCTCGGCGTCCGTGAGCGACACCGCCGCCCGCCTGCTCCAGGAGCGCCTCGGCCTGACCGACGACGAGCTGCTGGCGGTGCTCGACGTCGACCCGCTGACGCTCGTGGCGGGCGACGAGCTGCCCCACCGGCCGGAGCTGGCGCTGCTGCTCGCGCTGACCGCCGAGCACGAGCCGAGCCTGCTGCGCATCTGGGTGCGCAACGGCCCGATCGAGCTCCTGCTCGCACGCGACTTCGCCGCCTTCGAGGACGAGCTCGAGCGCCTCGGCTGACCTACGCCGAGGGATCGGCGTCGGCGCGCCTGTCGCCGGGCCAGGTCCCCGTCAGCCGCACCCAGCCCACGGCGCCGCCGCGCTTGACCGCCGCGCGCACCGTCGTGAGGATCGCCGCCTCGAGCGCCGCCGCGCCGATCGCCTTCGCGGCGGGGGCGTCCTGCGCCGTCGGCCGCGGCGGCCGGTCGCCGTCGATCCTCGACCAGACGAGCTCGAACATCCGTCGGCCGAGCAGGCCGGCGGCGATCCCGAGGCCGATCTCGATCGGCTTGTAGACGAGCTTCATGGGCGATGTCTACCCGACCGTCAGGTCGGGTAGATTCCCACGTGCCGGAGAGGAGGTGAGGTCGATGGAAGGGCATGGTTCCCAGCGCGGCGAGAGCGACGATCTGCTCAGGCGCGCGCTGCTGGACGAGTCCGACTCCGCCGCCGTCGCGCTCAAGGTCGACGGCCTGGCGCTCGCCGACGCGCTGACCGTCGTCTTCCACGGCCGCCGCGACCTCGGCACGATCCAGACCTACGTCGCGCCCGGCGGGCACGGCGCCGGCGCCGCGCTGCCGGCCGCCGAGCTGCTGCGCGTGCCCTGCGACCTCGACCTCTCCGAGGCCGAGGACCGCGAGGAGGCCGAGGCGCTCTACGCCGAGCAGGCGCGCGCGCTGCGCGACGCGCTCGTCGCCGCCGACACGGTGCTCGCCGTCTGGCGCGGGCCGCTGGAGGAGATGGCCGGCGACGCGGTCCAGGTCGACCGCTCGGTCGCGCTGCGGCTCGAGCTGCCCGCCCACCGCCTGATGCCGGTGGCGCTCACCGCGCCCGAGCGCGGCATCACGGTCGTCCCCGTCTGCGGCGCGCGGCCGCTGGCCGAGGGGCGCCCGCCGATGGGCATCGCCTGCGCGCAGCAGGACGTCGCGCACGTCTACCCGCTGCCCGACGACCCCGAGCGCTGCCTCGAGGACTTCGCGCAGCGCGCCGCCGACCACGCGCGGCGGCTCTCCGAGCAGCTCGCCAGCCAGGAGGCGTCCGTGGCCCGCTTCCTCGAGATCAGCGAGGGCTTCTCCGAGGCCGGGTAGACGCCGGTGGGTAGGGTTGCCCGCCGTGCGCCGCGCCGTGCTGATCGCCGTCGGGGTGGTCGTCTTCCTGGCGATCTCCTTCGAGCTGGCCCGCTACCTGCAGACCGAGTCGCGCGAGCGCGCGGCGATCCTGACGCTGCTGCAGGCGCAGGCGCGCGGCGACGCGGTCGCCATGCTCGCGCGGCTGGACCCGTCGTGCCGCGCCGACGCCCGCTGCCGCGCCACGGTGCGCGCGGACGCCGCTCGGCTCGAGCGGCCGGGCGACCCGAAGATCCTCAGCCTCGAGTCCGGCACGGCCTACGCGCTCGGCTCGAAGACGGCGCTGACGCGCGTCGCCTGGACGGTCGTCGGCCGCGGCCTGCCCGTCGTGCAATGCGTGATGGTGCGCCGCAGCGGCACGGCACTGGCCGGTCGCCGCGTTAGCCTGCTGAGGGTCAGCGCGCCCATCGGCAACCAAGCGAGCTGCTGAGACAGGAACCTTCGCGGGGCGCATGTGTTGGCACCCCCCGGATCCATGGTCAAGCTTCGTCTCGCCGCCGTGCTCGTCGTCGCCGCGCTCCTCGGCGTCGCGGCGCCGGCCGACTCGCAGGCGCCGGGGGCCTACGTGCCGCCGCGCAAGGCGCTCTACGACAACGGCCCCAGCGGCCGCTACCTGCTCGGCGGGACATGGCTCTCGCGGGTCGACACGCGGGGCGTCGGCCTCGCCCAGCGCTGGCAGGCGAGCACGTCGAGCGCCGGCTGGTCGCCGGTCACGGTCCCCAACGCGTGGAACCTCAACGACCACAGCAGCCAGAGCTTCGTCGGCTCGGTCGCCTGGTATCGCAAGGACTTCAAGCTGCCCTCGGACGCCGTGGGCCTGAGCTGGATCGTCCGCTTCGAGTCGGTCAACTACCGCTCGCGCGTCTGGCTCAACGGCCATCCGCTCGGCTCCCACAGCGGCGCCTACCTGCCGTTCGAGCTGCGCCTGCCGGCCTCGTACCTGAACCGCGACGGCGTCAACCACCTCGTCGTCCGCGTCGACAACCGCCGCCGCCCGACCGACTTCCCGCCCTCGGGCCTGAGCACCAACGGCGTGCCGACCGGCGGCTGGTGGAACTACGGCGGCCTGCTGCGCGAGGTCTACCTGCGCGAGGTCGACCGCGTCGACTTCAACACCGTGCGCGTGCTGCCGTCGCTGCCCTGCGCGACGTGCGCGGCGAAGGTGCGCCTGCGCGTGACGATGCGCGGCTACGGCCCCGGCCCGCAGCGCCTGCACGTCTCGGGCACGTTCGGCGACCGGGCGGTCGACCTCGGCACCGCGATCGTCGCGCCGGGCGCCTTCGCGACGTTCACGAAGACGCTGACGATCCCCGACCCGCGGCTGTGGACGCCGCAGAGCCCGAACCTCTACGACCTGCGGCTGACCGCGCGCGTCGGCGATCGGGAGGCCGAGGTCCAGAGCTACTTCAGCCGCACCGGCATCCGCTCGATCAAGGTCGTCGGCGGCCGCCTGACGCTCAACGGCCGGCCGCTGAGCTTCCGCGGCGTCGGCCTGCAGGAGGACAGCCTGCTCAAGGGCTCGGCGCTCTCCAACCGCGACCGCGCGAAGCTGATCGACGAGACCAAGCGGCTGGGCGCGACGCTGATCCGCTCGCACTACCCGCTGCACCCGCAGCTCGAGGAGCTCGCCGACGAGAACGGGATCATGCTGTGGTCCGAGATCCCGGTCTACTCGATCAAGACCCAGTACCTGAAGTCGAAGACCGTCCGCACGCTCGCCGCCAACGAGCTGCGCGAGAACATCCTCGACAACGGCAACCACCCGTCGATCGTCGTCTGGTCGATCGGCAACGAGCTCAGCTCGCGGCCCGGCACCGTCCAGAGCTACTACATCTCGCGCGCCGTGCGGGCCGCGCACGAGCTCGACCCGACGCGGCCGGTCGGCCTCGCCGTCGCCGCCTACCCGACGGTCGGCTGCCGTCCGCAGTACGCGCCGCTCGACGTGATCGGCTTCAACGACTACTTCGGCTGGTACCCGGGCCCGAACGGGTCGATCGCCGACCGCACGCTGCTGTCGGGCTACCTGGACTCGATCCGCAAGTGCTACCCGGGCAAGGCGCTCGCGATCACCGAGACGGGCGCCGAGGCCAACCGCCACGGGCCGGTCGAGGAGAAGGGGACCTACGAGTTCCAGTCCGACTACGCGGCCTACCAGATGAAGGTCTTCGCCTCCAAGCCGTGGCTGTCGGGCGCGGTCTGGTGGACGCTGCAGGACTTCCGCGTGCGCCCGGGCTGGGACGGCGGCAACCCGCGGCCCGACCCGCCGATCTTCAACAAGGGCCTGATCGACATGGACGGCCACGCCAAGCCCGCCTTCGGCACGCTGCAGCGCATCTACCACGCCACCAAGCAGCTCGGCGACGCTCCGGCGAAGCGCTAACCTGCTCGGCCGTCATGGCTGCCCAGAAGACCGAGACGACCACCCTGGCGATCGCGCCGCGCGACGCCGCGCACTCGCGCGCGACGCGCCGGCTGCGCCGCGCCGGCCGCGTGCCGGGCGTGCTCTACGGCCTCGACCAGGGCCCGGCGCCGTTCTCCGCCGACGCCCGCGAGCTGCGCCACGCGCTGCACGGCGCCGGCGCCGTGATCGAGCTCGACGACGGCTCGTCGAAGACGGCGGCCGTGCTCAAGGAGGCCCAGCGCCATCCCGTGCGCGGCGACGTGATCCACGTCGACATGCTCCGCGTCGACCTCGACAAGCCGATCCAGGCGCCCGTCGCGCTGCACCTCGTCGGCGCCGAGGACGCGCCGGGCGTGCGCGAGGGCGGCGTGCTCGAGCACCCCGTCCGCGAGATCACGGTCGAGGCGCTGCCCAACGACATTCCCGAGGCGCTCGAGCTCGACGTCTCCGGCATGGCGATCAACGACACGGCGACGGTCGCGCAGATCTCGGTCCCCACGGGCGTGACGATCGTCGACGACCCCGAGGTCGTCGTCGCGACGCTGACGCCGCCGCGCCTGACCGCCGAGACGGAGGAGCTCGAGACCGAGACCGAGGTCGTCGGCGAGGGCGAGGCGCCCGCCGAGGCGGAGGCCGAGGCCGAGGGCGCCGACGAGGCCGCCGGCGACGAAGCCGGCTCCGACGGGTCCGAGTAGCCCGCCGCCGTGCGGGCATGGCGCCCGGGCAGTCGCGCACCGGCCGAGTGGCTGGTCGTCGGGCTCGGCAACCCGGGCTCGCGCTACGAGGGCACGCCGCACAACGTCGGCTTCGAGGTCGCGCGCGCGCTGATCGAGCGCTGGGAGCTGGGGCAGCCGCGCAAGCGCTTCGCCGGCCTGCTCGCCGAGGGGCGGATACCCGGACCCGCCCGGGCGGGTGGGCAGCGTCCCCGCGTCGCGGTGCTGATGCCGCAGACCTACATGAACGACTCCGGGCGCTCGGCCGGCCCCGCTCGCGGCGCGCTGCGGATCGCCGACCTGGACCACGTGCTCGTCGTCCACGACGAGATCGACCTGCCCTTCGGCGAGGTGCGCACGCGCGTTGGCGGCGGCCTCGCCGGCCACAACGGCCTCAAGTCGCTGCGCGCCGCGCTCGGCTCGCCGGACTTCGCGCGCGTGCGCGTCGGCGTCGGCCGGCCCGACAGCACCGACCCGGAGATCGTCGCCGCGCACGTGCTCGGCAGGTGGCGTGAGAGCCGGGCCGACGTTCACCGGCTCGTCGAGGATGCCGCCGACGCCGCCGAGCGCGTGGTGCTGGGTGGGTAGGCCGCCGACGTAGAGTGGACGGGGATGGCTCTGCGCAGCCTCCTCCGCCACCTCGCCGACGATCCCGGCGGCGCCGCGCTCCTGCAGGGGGCCGCCGCGCCGGCCGCGCCGCGGGCCTTCGTCTCGGCCTCGCTGCGCCCCTACGTCCTCGCCGCGCTGGCCGACGAGGGGCTGGGCGGGGCCGGCGTCCCGGCGCTCGTCGTAGCCGGCGACGACCGCCAGGCGCGCGACCTCGCCGCCGACCTGCGCGCCTGGCTGGCGCCGCGGCCGGTGCGCTTCTATCCCAGTCGCGGCGTCGCCTACGAGTCGCACCTGGCGCCACCGCCGCACCTCGTCGGCCTGCGCGTCGCCGCGCTCGACGCGCTGCTCGGGGCGGACGCGCCGGATCCCGGCGCCGAGGCGCCGGTCGTCGTCGTCAGCGCCGTCGCGCTGTCGGAGAAGGTGCCCGACCCGGCGCTGCGCCCGTCCTCGTTCGCCATCGCCCGGGGCGACCTGCTCGACCTCGACGAGGTCGCCGCCGACCTCGTGCGCGCCGGCTACGAGCGCGTCGACCAGGTCGACGACCGCGGCCAGTTCGCCGTCCGCGGCGGCATCCTCGACGTCTACCCGGCGACCGAGGACCGCGCCTGCCGCGTCGAGCTGTTCGACATCGAGGTCGAGTCGCTGCGTTGGTTCTCGACCTTCACCCAGCGCAGCCTGGGGGAGACCGAGCGGATCGAGATCGCCCCGGCGGCCGAGCTGTCGGCCGAGCACCGCGAGCTGGCGGAGATCGCGGCGATCTCCGACGCCGAGGACCGCCCCGACGTCGCCCAGCTGCTGCCGCTGGACCGCTTCGGCCCGTTCCTCGACCTCGTTCCGCCCGACGCCGCGCTGTTCGTCGCCGCCGAGGAGGAGATCGGCCCGGCGCTGGCCGACCACTGGCAGGACGTCACCGCCGCCGGGTGGGCGGGATCCGAGTCACACGCCCACGGCCTCTACGTCGCGCCGGAGGAGATCGAGGCGGCGCTGGCCCAGCGCGCCGCGGCGAAGCTGTCCTCGCTGTCGGCCGACCAGCCGATCGAGCTGCGCGCGCAGGCCGCCGACCTCGCGGCGCGCTCGCTGCGCGACGCCGAGCCCGAGCTCGAGAAGCTCGTGCGCTCCGGCTACCGCACGGACGTCGCCTGGCCGCGCCGCGGCGATGGCGAGCGCGCCGCCTACAACCTCGTGCGCTCGACCCCGGGCTGGCTGGGCGCGGACCCCGCCCGGCCCGTCGAGGCCGGCGCGCTGCAGTTCGCCGAGGCGTCGCTGCGCGACGGCTTCGTCGCCGCCGGCCTGCGCCTAGCGGTGATCCCCGAGCATCGGCTGCTGCGCCGCCGCCGGCCGGAGCGCAAGCGACCCACGGGCCGCGGGCGCGGCGCGCTGCGCTCGTTCGCCGACCTGCGCACCGGCGACATCGTCGTCCACGAGGACCACGGGATCGCGCGCTTCGCCGGCTTCGACACGAAGACCGTCGGCGGCGTCACGCGCGACTACCTCGAGCTCGAGTTCGCCGGCACGGACAAGGTCTTCATGCCGGTCGACCAGCTCGCGAAGATCAGCCGCTACGTCGGCGCGGGCGGCTCGCACCCGCCGCTGTCCAAGCTCGGCGGCCGGTCCTGGGAGACGATGAAGGCGCGCGCCCGCCGCGCCGCCCAGGAGCTCGCCGGCGAGCTGCTCAACCTCTACGCCGAGCGCCGCCGGCGCGAGGGCTTCGCCTTCCCCGAGGACTCCGAGTGGCTGCGCGAGTTCGAGGCCGCCTTCCCGTGGCAGGAGACGGCCGACCAGCGCGAGGCGATCGAGCACGTCAAGGCCGACATGGAGTCCGCGCGGCCGATGGACCGCCTGATCTGCGGCGACGTCGGCTACGGCAAGACCGAGGTCGCGCTGCGCGCGGCGTTCAAGGCGGCCGAGGCCGGCAAGCAGGTGCTCGTGCTGGCGCCGACGACGATCCTCGCCCAGCAGCACTTCGGCACGTTCTCCGAGCGGATGCGCGACTACCCGTTCACGATCGACCACGTCAGCCGCTTCCGCAGCGCCGCCGAGCAGCGCCAGGTGGTGGCCGCGTTCAACGAGGGCCGGGTCGACATCCTCGTCGGCACGCACCGCATCCTCGGCCGCGACGTGCGCGGCCGGGACCTCGGGCTGATGATCGTCGACGAGGAGCAGCGCTTCGGCGTCAAGCAGAAGGAGCTGCTGCGCCAGCTCAAGCTGCGCGTCGACGTGATCGCGATGAGCGCGACGCCGATCCCGCGCACGCTGCAGATGTCGCTCGCCGGCCTGCGCGACATCAGCGTCATCGAGACGCCGCCCGAGGGCCGCAGGCCGGTCAAGACCTACGTCGGCGACTACGACGAGGACCTCGTCAAGCAGGCGATCCTGCGCGAGAAGCAGCGCGGCGGCCAGGCGTTCTTCGTCCACAACCGCGTCGAGACGATCGACGAGACGGCCGAGCGCCTGCGCGGGCTGTGCCCGGGGGTGCGCTTCGAGGTCGCCCACGGCCAGCTCGACGAGAAGGCGCTCGAGGAGCGGATGCTGGGCTTCCTGCGCGGCGAGGCCGACGTGCTCGTGGCGACGAGCATCATCGAGTCGGGGATCGACATTCCGCAGGCCAACACGCTGATCGTCGAGCGCTCGGACCTGTTCGGCCTCGCCCAGCTCTACCAGATCCGCGGCCGCGTCGGGCGCAGCCGCGAGCGCGCCTACGCCTACCTGCTCTACCCCAGCCACGCGGCGCTGACCGAGGAGGCGATGAAGCGCCTGACGGCGCTGTCGGACTACACCGAGCTCGGCGCCGGCTTCCAGATCGCGATGCGCGACCTCGAGATCCGCGGCGCCGGCAACCTGCTCGGCGACGAGCAGTCCGGCCACGTCGCCGCGCTGGGCTTCGAGCTGTACATGGCGATGCTCGACGAGGCCGTCGCCGCGATCGACCCGGAGTCGGACGGCGCCGGCGGCTTCGAGCCGGTGCGCCTCGACGTCAACGTCGACGCCTACGTCCCGGCCGACTACGTGCCCTACGAGCAGGCCAAGGTCGACGTCCACCGCCGCGTCGCCGGCGCCCGCGAGGTGGCCGAGCTGATGGCCCTGCGCGACGAGCTCGAGGACCGCTTCGGCCCCGTGCCCGAGCCGCTGGAGAGCCTGCTGTCGCTGCAGCGCGCGCGGATCCGGCTGGGGGAGGCCGGCGCGCGCGCCGTGACGCTGCGCGGCGACCGCCTCACGGCCACCCCGCTCGACCTCGACGAGGAGGCCGCCGCGCAGGTGCGCGAGGCGATCGGGCGGGCGGGCGCGGAGTCTTCCTACGAGCCCGGGCGCTCGCAGCTCGTCGTCCGCCTGCCGGGCGACGAGGGCGAGCGCTTCGCCGCGCTGGTGCGCGCCGCCGACGCGCTCGTCGCCGTCGTCGCGCAGCGCGACTGGGTCGCGGCCTGAGTTCGCTACGCTGGACCCCGACTATGCGCAAACTGGTTCGTGTCTCGGCGCTCGGCGCCTTTTTTGTGGCCGCCGCCGTGCTGCTCGCCGCCTGCGGCGGCTCGAGCCTGCCGGGCAACTCGGTCGCCAAGGTCGGCGACCAGCCGGTGACCAAGGGCCAGTTCGACCACTGGATGAAGGTGGCGGCCGTCCAGCTCCAGCAGCAGAACGGCCAGACGGGCCCCGCCGTCGTCCCCGACGCGCCCACCTACGCCAAGTGCGTCGCCGCCGCCAGGAAGGCCGCGCCCAAGCCCAAGAAGGGCCAGCCCAAGACGAGCGACGCGACCTACAGGAACACCTGCGACAGCGAGTTCTCGCAGCTGCGCGACTCGGTCATGTCGTTCCTGATCTCGGCGTACTGGATCGTCGGCGAGGCCAAGGACCAGGGCGTCAGCGTCACGGCCAAGGACGTCGACAAGCAGTTCGCCGACCTCAAGAAGCAGTCGTTCTCGAAGGAGTCCGACTTCAAGAGCTTCCTCAAGAGCTCGGGCATGACGCTCGACGACCTCAAGTTCCGCGTCAAGATCGACGCGCTGACGAGCAAGCTGCGCGACAAGATCGTCAAGGGCAAGGACAAGGTCACGTCCAAGCAGATCGCGACCTACTACAAGAAGAACCCCGGGAAGTTCTCCGCGCCCGAGCGCCGCGACATCAAGGTCGTCCTGACCAAGACGAAGTCCGCGGCGGAGTCCGCCCGGTCGGCGCTCGCCGGCGGCGCGAGCTGGGCGACGGTCGCCAAGAAGGACTCGATCGACGCCACCAAGGACGCGGGCGGCGTGATGCTCAACGTCGCCAAGGGCAACAACAGCCTCGACGTGCAGCTCGCCAGCGCCGTCTTCGCCGCGAAGCCGAACAGGCTGATCGGGCCGGTCAAGACGGCGCTCGGCTACTACGACTTCACGGTCACGAAGGTCACGGCGCCGTCCAAGCAGACGCTCGCCCAGGCGACGCCGACGATCAAGCAGCTGCTCGCCGGCCAGCAGCAGCAGAAGGCGCTCGACAGCTTCAGCAACGCGTTCAGCGCCAAGTGGACGAAGAAGACGACCTGCCGCTCGGGCTCGCCGTCCTACGTCGTCAGCGACTGCCACAACGCGCCCAAGCAGAGCACGACGACGGCCGCCGCGGCCACCACGACCGCAGCCGGGTAGCGCGGTGAGCGGCGCGGACGCCGTCGGCCGGCTCGACGAGCTGACGCGGCGGCTGCGTCGCGAGTGCCCGTGGGATCGCGAGCAGGACGAGCGCTCGATCGTCCCGCACACCGTCGAGGAGGCCTACGAGCTGGCCGACGCCGCCCAGCGCGGCGACGACCGCAAGCTCCTCGACGAGCTCGGCGACGTCCTCTTCCAGGTCCACTTCCTGGCGCTGCTGCTCGAGGAGCGCGGGCAGGGGTCGCTCGCGGAGGTCGCCGAGCACGTCCGCCGCAAGCTGATCCGCCGCCACCCGCACGTCTTCTCCGACGTCGAGGTCGCCTCGGCGGGCGAGGTGCTGCGCAACTGGGACGCGATCAAGCGCACCGAGGACGGCCGCGAGCCGGGCGTCTTCGGCGAGGTGCCCGACAACCTGCCCGGCCCGCTCTACGCGCGCAAGGTGCAGCGGCGCGCGGCGTCGAGCGGCTTCGACTTCGAGGACGTGCCCTACGAGGCCGTCGAGGCCGAGCTCGACGAGCTGCGCGAGGCCGGCGGGCGCGACGCGGCCTTCCACGAGGTCGGCGACGTGCTGTTCGCCGCCGTCAACGTGGCGCGCAAGCTCGACGTCGACCCGGAGCTCGCGCTGCGGGCCGCGGCCGATAGGTTTCGTGGCCGCGTCGAGGCCGCCGAGCGCCTCGCGCGCGACGCCGGCGCGCGGTGGGAGGAGCTGTCGCCGGAGCGCCAGCTCGGCTACTACGCCCAGGCCCGCCTGGCCGAGCCCGACCCACCGTCCGAGGAGCAACCGTGACCGAGGAGCAACCGTGAGCCAGATCGACCGAGTCCACGCCCGCCAGATCCTCGACTCCCGCGGCAACCCGACCGTCGAGGTCGAGATCGGCCTGCGCTCCGGCGCTTCCGGACGGGCCGCGGTGCCGTCGGGCGCCTCGACGGGCGAGTTCGAGGCGACCGAGCTGCGCGACGGCGACACGGCGTGGGGCGGCAAGGGCGTCTCCAGGGCCGTCGAGAACGTCAACGTCGAGATCGCCGGGGCGGTCGCCGGGCGCGACGCCGCCGACCAGGCCGGGCTCGACCGGGCGCTGATCGAGCTCGACGGCACGGCCAACAAGTCGCGCCTGGGCGCCAACGCGATCCTCGGCGTCTCGCTGGCGGCCGCGCACGCGTCCGCCGCCGAGGCGGGACAGCCGCTGTGGCGCCACCTCGGCGGCGCCGACGCGCACGTGCTGCCGGTGCCGATGATGAACGTCCTCAACGGCGGCGCGCACGCCGACAACGCGGTCGACTTCCAGGAGTTCATGGTCGTCCCGTGCGGCGCGCCCTCGTTCTCGGAGTGCCTGCGCTACGGCGCCGAGGTCTTCCACGCGCTCAAGCGCACGCTGCACGACCGCGGCCTGAGCACGACCGTCGGCGACGAGGGCGGCTTCGCGCCCGACCTCGGCTCCAACGAGGAGGCGCTCGGGCTGCTCGTCGAGGGCATCCGCGCGGCCGGCTACGAGCCGGGCGAGGACGTCGCGATCGCGCTCGACCCGGCGACCAGCGAGATCTACAAGAGCGGCGCGGGCGGGCCGGGCGTCTACGACCTCGAGCACGAGGGGCGCAGGCTGTCGGCGTCGGAGCTGGCCTCCTACTGGGCCGAGATGGCCGCCAAGTACCCGATCGTCTCGCTCGAGGACGGGATGGACGAGAACGACTGGGACGGCTGGAGGGAGCTGACCGACGCGGTCGGCGAGCGCCTGCAGCTCGTCGGCGACGACCTGTTCGTCACCAACCCCGACCGGCTGCGCGACGGCATCGCCCGCGGTGTCGCCAACTCGATCCTGATCAAGGTCAACCAGATCGGGACGCTGTCGGAGACGCTCGAGGCGATCCGCATCGCCCGCGAGGCGGGCTACACGGCGGTCATGTCGCACCGCTCGGGCGAGACCGAGGACGTCACGATCGCCGACCTCGCCGTGGCCACCGGCTGCGGGCAGATCAAGACCGGCGCGCCGTCGCGCTCGGACCGCGTGGCGAAGTACAACCAGCTCCTGCGCATCGAGGAGGCGCTGGGCTCCGCCGCCGCCTTCCCGGGCCGCTCGGTCTTCCGCTCCTGAGAGCGCCGGCCGGCCCGCCCGCCCGTGAACGGCCGCTTGCGGCCGGCGGGCAGGGATCGGCGGCCGCGCGCGGAAGGATGGCCCGATGCCGCCCGCGATCCGCTGGGACCGCCTGAGCCGCTACGGCCTGCTCGCCGTGCTCGGCGTGCTGACGGTCCTCTACGTCAACCCGCTGCGCCACTACGTCTCGACCGTGCGCCAGGCGCACAAGCGCGCCGCCGACGTGCACGCGCTGGAGCGGGCCAACCGCGCGTTGCGCGACCAGGAGCGCGCGCTGTCGAACCGCTCTGTGCTCGCCACCAAGGCCCGCTCGCTGGGGATGGTGCTGCCGGGCGAGCGCTCCTACGTCGTCACGGGCCTGCCGAAGGGCAAGTAGGCGGGGCCGCGCTCGGCGCGGCGGCTAGCCTGCCGCCGATGTCCTACGAGACGGCGCTCCAGCAGTGGCGTGACGGGGAGCGGCGGCTGGGCGCCGCGCCGGCCGACAGCGCCGACACGCTCGAGCGGATCGTCGAGCGCATCCGGATGGAGCTGCGCCGGCGCCTGGGCGGGACGTTCTACGCCGACGAGCTGGTCGAGCTCTACGAGTCGGGGACCGCGTGGGCGCAGGACGTCGCCGTCTCGACCGCGCCCGAGGACCCGTGGGCCTGGGACGCGCGGATCGTCGTCGACGCCGCCTTCGCGCGCTACCTGCGCGAGGCCGCCGACTACGCCGGCGGCCGGCTGATCGCGCGCGACGAGTAGCCCGGCGCTACTCGTCGTCCTCGTCGCCGTCGTCGTCCTCGCCGGCGCGGCGGATGACGATCCGGTCCTCCTCGATCGTCACCTCGACGGGGCGGTGGCCGGCCCAGTGCTCGGCGTAGACGGGGTTGTCCACGACCGCCGGGTCGAGCCACAGGCCGTAGCCCTCCTCGCCGTGGTCGAACGTGCCCTCGAGGACCGCGGCGCGCCCGCTGCGGCGGCGACGACCGCCGCGGCGGCCGCGGCGGCGGCGCGAGGGGGCCTCGCCGTCCTCGTCCTCGTCCTCGCCGGCGGCCTCGGCCTCCTCGGCGGCGCGCGCGGCGGCGGCCTCGAGCTCGGCGGCGATCAGCGCGTCGTCCTCGGCGCGCAGGTCGATCTCGTCGTCGAAGTCCAGGCCGGGCGCGGAGATGCCCTCCGGGCCCCCCGCGTCGTCGGGCGCGAGCTCGTTCTCGCGCTTGAACTGCTCGATCTGCTGGACGGTGACCTCGAGCTGGTGGGCGATCCATGCGTCGGTCCGGCCCTGGCGGACCCAGCCGCGGATCTGGTTGAGATGGGGGCGCAGTGAACGTCGTGCCATGAGCGGCCGAGCCTAGCGAACCCGGCTCCGGCACCGGGTCGCGGCGGGGCGCGGCGCCTCTCAGCCCATCACGTAGTACAGCGTCTCGAACATCGCGACGGTCACGAGGACGGCGGTCGCGATCAGGACGCAGACCAGCAGGAGGAAGCGCTTGGTGCCGTGCCGGTGGCGGCGCTCGATGTGCCGCGACCGCTGGCGCAGGGTCGCCTCGCGGATCGCGCGCTGGCTGCGCGCGCGGTCGACCGCGAGCTGCTCGACGAAGGCCTGCTCCAGATCTGCGAGGCTCTGGCTCATCCGCATGGACGCCGAGAGGCTATCGCGCTCGCGGCCGTCTAGCAGGCCGACCACAGCCCTCGACCCGCTCGCCGGGCGTCCGCGGCCAGCGCGGCGAAGCGGCCCGCGTAGCGGTCGTTGGGCGCGATCGTCAGCGTCCGGGCGGCCCCGCGGCGCAGCAGCTCGGCGTTGACGAACAGCCCGTCGGGCTCGCGGTAGACGTAGGCCAGCGTGCGCCCGTAGCGGTCGCGCGGCTCGGCCCCGATCACGAGCCGGACGCGGCGCCCGCCGATCAGCTCGTCGTTGAGCTCGCCGGCGCGCTTCGCCCAGCACTGCACCGGCGTGCCGGGCTCGACCGACTCCGGCGTGTCGATGCCGATGTAGCGCACGCGCTCGGAGCCGCCGCCGGCGGCGCGCACGACGATCGTGTCGCCGTCGACGACGCGCAGCACCGTCGTCGTGCGCACGGCGCCGGCCTGCGGCGCGGGCGCCGGGTCGCGCCCGCGCTCGACGACCCAGAAGGCGACGGCGACCGCCGCGAGGACGAGCGGGACGAGGCGACGCGCGGACATGCGCCTCACGCTCGCGCAGGCTCCCGCGCACGCGCGCCGCGGCGCGCGGCGACATCGCTACGCGATCGTGACCTCGGGCGAGAGGTAGACGTCCTGGATCGCGTTGAGCAGCTCGATGCCCTCGTCGATCGGACGCTGGAACGCCTTGCGGCCGGAGATCAGGCCCATGCCGCCCGCGCGCTTGTTGATCACCGCGGTGCGCACCGCCTCGGCGAGGTCGGTCGCGCCCGAGGACGCGCCGCCGCTGTTGATCAGGCCCGCGCGGCCCATGTAGCAGTTGAGCACCTGGTAGCGCGTCAGGTCGATCGGGTGGTCGGTCGTCAGCTTCTCGTAGACGAGCTTGTGGGTCTTGCCGAACGAGACGCCGTCGCGGTTGAGCGCGAGGTAGCCGCCGTTCACCTCGGGCAGCTTCTGCTTGATGATGTCGGCCTCGATCGTCACGCCGAGGTGGTTGGCCTGGCCGGTGAGGTCGGCCGACAGGTGGTGGTCGACGCCGTCGACCTTGAAGGCCGGGTTGCGCAGGTAGCACCACAGCACGGTGAACATGCCGAGCGCGTGGGCCTCCTCGAAGGCCTGGGCGATCTCGACGATCTGGCGGTTGCTCTCCGGCGAGCCGAAGTAGATCGTCGCGCCGACGCCGGCCGCGCCCAGCTCGTGCGCCCGGTGCACCGAGGCGAACTCGACCTGGTCGAACTCGTTCGGGTAGGTGAGCAGCTGGTTGTGGTTGACCTTGACGATGAACGGGAACCGGTGGGCGTACTTGCGGCTGACCGCGCCGAGCACGCCGACCGTCGAGGCGACCGCGTTGGCCCCGCCCTCGATCGCCAGGCGGACGATGTTCTCGGGGTCGAAGTAGAGCGGGTTGGGCGCGAAGCTCGCGCCCGCGGAGTGCTCGATGCCCTGGTCGACGGGCAGGATCGACGCGTAGCCGGTGCCGGCCAGGCGCCCGGAGTCGTGCAGCCACTGGAGGTTGCGCAGCACGTTGGTCGAGCGGTCGGTCATCAGGAAGACGTCGTCGACGAACGTCGGGCCGGGGAGGTGCAGCTGGGAGGCGGGGAACGTCTCGCAGACGTGGTTCAGCAGCGACTCGGCGTCGTCCCCGAGCAGCTCCTCAATGCGCGAGGTGGAGAGATCGGCTGTGGCCATGCCTGGATGCTACCCACGCCCGGGTAGGCTCGCGTCCGTATGGAGCACCACTTCAGCGGGCCGAGCTTCACGATCGGCATCGAGGAGGAGCTCATGATCGTGGACGCCGAGTCGCTGGAGCTCGTCAACGCGATCGAGTCGCTGCTGGAGGACGCCGCCGAGGGCGAGATCAAGCCCGAGCTGATGGAGTGCGTGCTCGAGCTCTCGACCAACCCGTGCGCCGACACCGTCGAGGCCGGCGCCGAGCTGCGCGCGCTGCGCCGGCGGGTGATCGACAGCGCCGCGGGCAAGGGGCTGACGATCGGCTCGGCGGGCACGCACCCGTTCGCGATGTGGGAGGACGCGCGCATCGTCCAGCGCCCGCGCTACCGCGAGCTGATCAGCGCGCTGCGCTTCGTCGCCCGCCAGGAGCTGATCTTCGGCCTGCACGTGCACGTCGGCCTCGACGACCCCGACAAGGCGATCCACGTCGCCAACGGGATGCGCCTGCACCTGCCGATCCTGCTCGCGCTGAGCGCCAACTCGCCGTTCTGGCGGGCCGACCCGACCGGCCTGATGTCGAGCCGCACGCCGATCTTCCGCGCCTTCCCGCGCGTCGGCGTGCCGCCCGAGTACCGCGACTGGGGCGACTACTCGCGGCAGATCGAGCAGATGGTCGACGCCGGCGTGATGGCCGACTACACCTACCTCTGGTACGACGTGCGCCCGCACCCGCGGTTCGGCACCGTCGAGGTGCGCGTCTGCGACGCGCAGACGCGCGTCGAGCACACGCTGGCGCTGGCGGCGCTGATCCAGGCGATGGTCCACGAGCTGGCCGTGGGCTTCGACGCGGGCCGGCCGGTCCCGCACGTCCCCTGGCAGCTGATCGACGAGATGAAGTGGCTGGCCGCTCGCCACGGGCTGGCGGGGGACCTGCTCGAGCTGCCGTCGACGGAGCGCGTCGGCGCGCGCGAGATGGCCCGCGGCCTGCTGGCGCGGCTGCGCGAGCACGCCCAGCAGCTCGGCTCGGCCGCGGAGCTCGAGGGGATCGAGGACCTGCTCGAGCGCGGCAGCGGCGCCGAGCGCCAGGTCGTCGTCTACGAGGTCAACCACGACCTCCGCGAGGTCATGGCGGAGATCGTCGAGGCGACTGGTGCGATGCCGTCGCGCCCGCCGACCTAGAATCGGAGGGGCGCCATGGCCAGCGGCCCGGACCTCTTCGTCGTCTGCAAGACCTGCGGCTCCGAGGTGTCCCCGTACATCACGGAGTGCCCCTACTGTGGCACGCGCCTGCGCAAGCGCGCTCCGAAGATCGAGCGCGACGGCACCGTCTCCGAGCCGCGCGCGCACGCGCGACGCTCGCGCCTGCCGCGCGCCGACCGCGCTCCGCGCCGGATCGCGCTCGTCGGCCCGCTGCGCTGGGGCGCGAAGCCGTGGGCGACGATCGCGCTCGTCGCGCTGTCGTGCGCGATGTGGCTGGCGCTGACGTGGGTCTCGCGCGCCGACGTGCTGATCACGACGTCGCTGTCCGACCAGCCGCTGCGGCTGCTGTCGTCGGTGCTCGTCTACCCGGAGGGCTGGTACCAGCTCGCCGTGCTGCTCGCGGTCGCGGTCTTCGGCTGGCGGCTCGAGCTGCGGCACGGGCCGCTCGTCGTCGTGGCGCTGTTCGCGCTCGGCGGGCTCGGCGGGCTCGCCGTCGCCAACGTCGCCGGCGACGTGCCCGCGATGGGCGCCAACGGCGCCGCGCTCGCCCTGCTGTGCGCGTGGGCGATGCGCGACGGCCTCGCCGCGCGCCGCCGCGAGCCCTACGAGGGCGACCTGATCGGCGCGGCCGTGATCAGCATGGTCGTCTTCCTGATGCCGGCCGCCGTCGACGGGGCGAGCTGGATCGCGGGCGGCGTCGGCGTCGTCGTCGGCGCGCTCGCCGGCGCGGCGCTCGCGCGCGTGCCGGAGTAGCGCGGGGCTCCAGCGGATAAGGTCAGGCGGCGATGCCCGACCGCCGCTTCACCGCAGAGCAGGTCGACGCCGCGGTTGCGGCGCTGCAGGCCGATCCGGAGCGCTTCGGGCACGCGCAGGAGGTGGTCACGCACGCGGCGCCGGGCCTGCAGCACATCCTCGTCGAGGCGCTGCACGCCGGCGGCTGGTTCGGCGAGGCGCACGACGCGCAGGTGGCCAGGGCGGCGTCGATCGGCGACCCGGGCGAGCGCTCGGCGGCCGTGCGCACGCTGGTCGCCGAGGAGACCCGCATCGGGATGCTCGTCGGGGTCGCGATCGGGCTCGAGCTGGCCCGCGAGCTCGACAGGGAGGAGGACGGGGGATGACACACGCGATCGTGCTGATCGAGGCCGAGCGCGACAAGATGTCGACGCTCGGCGCCACGCTCGCCGACGTGGAGGGCGTGCGCGAGGCGTACTCGGTGACCGGCGAGTGGGACTTCGTCGCGATCGTCGCCGTCCACCGCCACGAGGAGCTCGCCGACGTCGTCACGGCGCGGATCAACAGCCTCGAGGGCGTGCGCCGCACGCAGACGATGGTCGCCTTCGAGGCGTTCTCGCGCCACGACCTCGAGGCGCTCTTCTCGATCGGCGGCTGATGGAGGCGCCGGCCGTCCGCAAGGGCTTCGGCCCGACGATGCCGGAGCTGCTTGGGCGGCGCTGGCGGTACGTCTGGCCGGTCGCCATCGCGCTCGTCGTCGTCGCGTTCGCCGGCTGGATGATCCACCGCCACCACGGCCACAAGGGCAAGGTGGAGGTGATGGTCGGCCGCGGCGCCGTGCAGTTCAACTTCATCTACACCTCGCCGCCGCTGCGGCCGGTGTCGGCCAACGAGATCCGCGCCGTGCGCGCCGGGCTGTTCGTGCAGTCGATGGCGGTGCTGCCGCTGTCGATCCCGCAGTACAAGGGCGACGTCGGCTCGATCCTGCCGATCGTCGCCGAGCGGGTCGTGGCCCAGCGGGCGCCGGCGAGCCGCTACGCCGACGTCCACGTCACCGACGAGGGGCGCGCGCGGATCAACTTCAACCCCGGCTACTACGTCGCCTGGGAGGCGAAGCTGCGCCCCAGCGGCCGCACGGTGTTCGCCCGCGACTACATGCTCGTGCCCGGCTCCAGCCGGCCCGAGCAGGACGACCCGCACCCGCGCAGGGGGGCGATCGTCGAGCTGCTGTCGACGCACGCCGGCGGTGTCAACGCGACGGCCGACGTCGGGCAGGTGGGCGCGCTCAAGAAGCCGCTGCGCTCGTTCCGCTTCGGGACGGAGCGGCCTCATTGAGTGCGCAGATCGACTACGACGACTTCGCCAAGGTCGACATGCGCGTCGGGCGGATCGTCGCCGTCGAGGACTTCCCGCAGGCGCGCAAGCCCGCGTGGAGGCTGCGCATCGACCTCGGCCCGGAGATCGGCGAGAAGCGCTCGTCGGCGCAGATCACCAACTACGCCCGCGAGGAGCTCGAGGGGCGGCTCGTCGTCGCCGTCGTGAACTTCCCGCCGCGGCAGGTGGGCCCGACGATGTCCGAAGTGCTCGTGCTCGGCGCCGTCGCCGACGACCATCCGGTGCTGCTGCTCGAGCCCGACGCGGGCTCGCGGCCGGGCGACCGGATCGCCTAGGCGGCGGGCGCCGGCGGGTCGGCCGGTGCGGGCTGCCCGTCGTCGGACGCCTGCTGGTCGTCGGCGGACGACTGCCGGTCGTCTGCGCCCGCGACGGGGGCGTCGGCGGCCGCGGCGGTCGCGGGGGCGTCGGCCGCGGCGGTCCCGGCCTCGGTCCCGCCGACGTCG
>DASZVK010000250.1:0-4986 GCA_035547175.1 Solirubrobacteraceae bacterium | reverse complement strand
GGCGCGAGCAGCCGCCCGCGCAGGCGGTCGACCGGCGCCGGCGCGGGCGCCACGACGCCGGCCTGGGCGAGGTGGCCGACGACGGCGCGCACGCGCTCGACCTCGTCGGCGTCGGCGGCGAGCTCGTCGAGCGCCACGTCGTAGCGGCCGTCGGCGCCGCGCAGCGCCAGCAGCCCCGCCACCCGGTCGATGTCGGCCTCCGCGACCTCCGAGCGCTGGATGAAGAAGACGTGCAGCCCCTTGTCGCGCCCCTCGGCGAACAGGATCGCCCTGGCCGGCGCGCCGTCGCGGCCGGCGCGCCCGGCCTCCTGGTAGTAGGCCTCCAGCGAGCCGGGGACGCTCGCGTGCAGGACCGTGCGCACGTCGGCCTTGTCGACGCCCATGCCGAACGCGTTGGTCGCGACGACGACGTCGACCTCGCCGGACATGAAGCGCCGCTGCGCCGTCGCCCGCGCCTCGCGCGCGAGGCCCGCGTGGTAGCCGAGGACCTCGCGCCCGAGCGCCGCCCGCAGCTCCCCGGCGAGCCGCTCGACGCCCGCGCGCGTGCCGGCGTAGACGATCGCCGGCGTCGTGCCGGGCTCGCCCAGCGCCGCGGCGATCCGCCGGTACTTGGCGGCCGTGCTGCCGACGCGCACGACGGCGAACGAGAGGTTGGGCCGGTCGAAGCCGGTCGTCACCGTGACCGGGTCGCGCAGGCCCAGGCGCGCGACGACGTCGCGTGCGACCGCGGGCGTCGCCGTCGCGGTCGAGGCCAGGATGCAGCGCGCGCCGAGGTAGCGGGCGGCGTCGGCGAGGCGGAAGTAGTCGGGCCGGAAGTCGTGGCCCCACTGCGAGACGCAGTGCGCCTCGTCGACGACGAACAGGCCGACGCGGCCGCGCACCGCCTCGAGGAAGCCCGGCGTGCCGAAGCGCTCCGGCGCGACGTAGAGCAGGCGCAGCTCGCCGCGGACGGCCGCCTCGATCGTCGCGGCGTTGGACGCGGCGTCGCGCTGGGAGTTGACGAGCCCGACGCCGGTCCCGGCGCGCCGCGCCACGGGCTCGATCGCCTCGACCTGGTCCTGCATCAGCGAGACCAGCGGCGAGACGACCAGCGTCAGGTCGTCGCGCACGAGCGCCGGGAGCTGGTAGCAGAGCGACTTGCCCGCGCCGGTCGGCATCACGACGAGCGCGTCGCGGCCGTCGACCGCGGCGCGCACCGCCTGCTCCTGGCCGGGCCGGAAGGCGGCGAAGCCGAAGTGCTCGGCGAGCGCGAGCGCGAGGTCTGCAGAGGCGGCCGACACGGCCCGGCCGACCATAGCGGCGCCGCCGGAGGCGACCCGCCCCCGGCGCGAAGCCTGCGCGGTCAGGTCACGAGGCCGCCGCGATCGCGCCGCTCCCAGAAGGCGTAGCGGCCGAGCGGGCGATACCCGAGCGCGGCGTAGAGCGGCTCGCCCATCGCGCTGGCCTCGAGCGTCGTCGACTCGCAGCCCAGCTCGCGCGCGGCGCGCAGCGCCCGGCGCAACAGGCCGCCGGCCAGCCCGCGGTGGCGCGCCCACGGCCGCGTCGCGACCAGCGCGACGTAGGCGTCGCCGCCGCTCGCCCGCACGACGACGCAGCCCGCCGGATGCCCGTCGAGGCGCGCGATCCACAGGCGGCAGGCGTCGTCCGCGCACGGCGCCAGCAGCTCGGCGAGGTCGCCGGGCAGCCGATAGGCATCGTCGTTGATCTCGCCGACCAGCCGCCACGTCGGGTCGTGGAGCAGGTCGAGGTCGTCGTCGCCGTCGAGGTCGAGCTCGTCGAGCGCCGCGCCCATCTGCGTCGTCTGGCCGTCGAAGGCGTGGCCGGCGAGCGCGAGCAGCTCGGCGAGCGCCTCGTCGCCCGGCTGCACCCAGACGGTCCACGCGCGCACGCCGGCGGCCGCGTACAGCTCGGCCAGCTCCTCGATGCGCCGCGCGACCTCGCCACGGTCCTCGTAGAGCACCGCGTTCATGATCGAGCGATCCGGCGCCCCCGGCGACACCGCGGCCTGCACGCCGCCGCCGAGGTCCTCGACGCGCGCGCCGCGCGCGCCGGCGATCACGTGCGCGTAGAACGCCCGCTGCCCGGCACGCTGGCGCCGCGCGAGGTCGCGGCCGTCCATCCGTCAGGCGCGGACGAGCGGCAGCTCGAGCGCGAACTTGCCCTCGCCCTCGCCGCTGGCGAGCGGGTACTCGCCGGAGAAGCACGCGTCGCAGTGGGCGCCGCGCTCGCCGCGGACGGCCTCGTAGACGCCCTCGAGCGAGAGGTACGCGAGCGAGTCGCAGCCCAGCTCGGCGGCGACCTCCTCGACCGAACGCTCGTGGGCGATCATCTCCTCGCGCGTGGACATGTCGATGCCGTAGTGGCAGGGGTGCTTGATCGGCGGCGCGCTGATGCGCATGTGCACCTCGCGCGCACCGGCGTCGCGCAGCATCTGGACGATCTGCCGCGTCGTGTTGCCGCGCACGATCGAGTCGTCGACGACGACCAGCGAGCGGCCCTCGACCACCTCGGGCAGCGGGTTGAACTTCAGCCGCAGGCCGTGCCGGCGCAGCTCCTGGCCCGGCTGGATGAAGGTCCGCGCGACGTAGCGGTTCTTGACGAAGCCGTCGTCGGTCGGCAGGCCGCTGGCCCGCGCGAACCCGCGCGCCGCGGCGTTGCCGGAGTCGGGCACCGGGATCACGACGTCGGCGGTCGGCGCCGGGGCCTCGCGGGCGAGGATCTCCCCCATGCGGCCGCGGGCGCGCTGCAGCGACTGGCCGCCCATGATCGAGTCCGGCCGCGCGAAGTAGATGTACTCGAAGACGCAGAAGGCGCGCCGCGCCGGCGGGCGGGTCGCGTCGATCCGCGACTCGAGGCCGGCCTCCGACAGCGAGACGATCTCGCCGGGCTCGACGTCGCGCACGTACTCGGCGCCGATGATGTCCAGCGCGCACGACTCGCTGGCGACGCAGAAGCGCTCGCCGATGCGGCCGATCACGAGCGGGCGCAGGCCGTGCGGGTCGCGGAAGGCGACGACCCGGTCGCGCGTCATGACGACGGTCGAGTAGGCGCCCTGCATGAGCGGCATGACGTCGGCGATCGCCGCCTCGACGTCGGGTGCGGCGTGCGTCGACAGCAGCGCGGCGATGATCTCCGAGTCCGACGTCGAGCGGAAGCCGACGCCGCGGGCGCGCAGCTCGGCGTGGAGCTCGACGGCGTTGACGAGGTTGCCGTTGTGGGCGAGCGCGATCTCGCGCACGTCGCCGCCGTCGCCGGCGGAGCGGTGCACGGGCTGGGAGTTCTCCCACGCGCTGGAGCCCGTCGTCGAGTAGCGGACGTGGCCGATCGCCATGTCGCCCGACAGCGTGCGCAGGTCGTGCTCGGTGAAGACCTGGCTGACGAGGCCCTGGTTGCGCAGCGTGATGATGTGCCCGCCGCGGTCGGCGGCGGCGATGCCGGCCGACTCCTGGCCGCGGTGCTGGAGCGCGTACAGCGCGAAGTAGGCCAGGCGCGCGACGTCGTGCTCCGGGCCGTAGATCCCGAAGACTCCGCACTCGTCCCGAGGACCGTCCCGCTGATCGAGGAGAGGTAGTGGCTGCATGGCAGCGACTCGCCCGAGTCTAGCGACGGGGTGGGCGGCAACCGCCGCGGCGGGCTCGGCGCGTCGCGGCGCCTAAGACTCCGACGCCGCCGTCAGCCGCGCGACCTCGGCATCGCTCAGATGGAGTTGAGCGACGGGCAGCAGGTCGGCGAGCTGCTCGACGGTGCGCGCGCTGGCGATCGCCGCGACGACCGTCGGCTGGGCGACGAGCCAGCCCAGCGCGACGGCGGCGACGGTCGTCTCGTGCTCGGCGGCGATCGCGTCGAGCGCGGCGAGCACGCGCTCGCCGCGCGCGTCGAGGTAGGCCATGGCGGCGCCCGCGCGCGGGCTGTCGACGGCGGCGCCGCCGGGACGGTACTTGCCGGTCAGGAACCCCCTGGCCAGCCCGAAGTACGGCAGCTCGGCCATCCCCGCCTGCTCGACCACGTCGCGCAGGCCGTTCTCGTACCCGGCGCGCTCCATCAGGTTGTACTCGTCCTGGCTGGCGACGTAGCGCGGGAGGCCCTCGCGCTCGGAGGTCGACAGCGCGTGCGCCACCGCCGACGGGGAGTGGTTGGACACGGCGACGTAGCGGACCTTGCCGGCGCGGACCAGCTCGTCGAACGCCCCCAGCGTCTCCTCGGCCGGGATGTCGGGGTCGGGGTGGTGGGCGTAGTAGAGGTCGATGCGGTCGGTGCGCAGCCGCCGCAGCGAGTCCTCGGCCGCGGCGCGGATGTTGGGCGCCGACAGGCCGGGCCGATCGGGATGGCTGAAGACCTTGGTCGCGACGACCATCCGGTCGCGGTTGCCGCGCGACTGCAGCCACTCGCCGATCAGCGCCTCCGACTCGCCGCCGCGGTGCCCGGGGACCCAGTGCGAGTAGCTGTCGGCGGTGTCGACGAAGTTGCCGCCCGCCTCGGCGTAGGCGTCGAGGACGGCGAACGTCGCGTCGCGGTCGGCCGTCCAGCCGAACACGTTGCCGCCGAGGCACAGGGGGAACACGTCGAGGTCGGTGGAGGGGATCGCCGTCATGGCGCGGCACGCTATCCCGCGGCGGCCGCGGACGCCTCCCAGGCGAACAGCTCGCCGAGCGCGTCGTGGGCGTCGCCGAGCTCCTCGAGCGTCCAGGCGTCGTCGCCGAGCACGAGCGCCTCGCCGACGACCTCGCCGATCACGCGCACGTCGGTCGCCAGCGCCTCCAGCGCCGCGCGCCGGGCGGGCGGGAACGAGACCACGAAGCCGCCCGGGCCCTCGCCGAAGAGCTGCTCGTCGTCCGCCCCGGTGAGGTCGAGCCGGGCGCCGAGGCCGCCGGCCAGGCAGGCCTCGGCGACCGCCACCAGCAGGCCGCCCTCGGCGACGTCGTGGGCGCTGGTCAGCGTGCCCGCGCGCACGGCGTCGCGGATCGCGGCGTGCGCGGCGCGGACCGC
>DASZVK010000249.1:0-9810 GCA_035547175.1 Solirubrobacteraceae bacterium | reverse complement strand
CCGGGTGCACCATTTGCGCCAGGTGGGTAGAGAGGTCGCAGACCAGAGAGGAGACGCATGTCCGCGCCGACCGTTGCCGACTTCACGCTCGCCCGCCTTCGCGCCTGGGGCGTCCGGTGCGTCTTCGCCTACCCGGGGGACGGGATCAACGGGTTCGCCGGCGCCTTCGGGCGCGCCGGGGGAGAGCCGGAGCTCGTCCAGGTGCGCCACGAGGAGATGGCCGCCTTCATGGCCTGCGCGCACGCGAAGTGGACCGGGGAGGTCGGCGTCTGCATGGCGACGTCCGGGCCCGGCGCCATCCACCTGCTCAACGGCCTCTACGACGCCAAGCTCGACCACCAGCCGGTCGTGGCGATCGTCGGCCAGCAGTCGCAGGCCTCGCTCGGGGGCAGCTACCAGCAGGAGGTCGACCTCGTCTCGCTCTTCAAGGACGTCGCCCACGAGTACGTCCACATGGCGACCGATCCCGCGCAGATGCGCCACCTCGTCGACCGCGCGGTGCGCATCGCCCAGGCCGAGCGGACCGTGACCTGCCTGATCGTGCCCAACGACCTCCAGGAGGACGCCGCGATCGAGGAGCCGCCGCGCAGGCACGGGACCGTGCACTCGGGCCTCGGCTACGCGGCGCCGCGCGTCCTGCCGGCGACCGCGGAGCTCGAGCGGGCGGCCGCCGTGCTCAACGCCGGGTCGAAGGTCGCGATCCTCGCCGGCGCCGGCGCGCTCGGCGCCCAGGACGAGCTCGAGCAGGTCGCCGAGCTGCTCGGCGCGGGGGTCGCCAAGGCGCTGCTCGGGAAGGCCGCCCTGCCCGACGACCTCCCGTACGTGACCGGCTCGATCGGCCTGCTCGGCACGAGGCCGAGCTGGGAGCTGATGACCGGCTGCGACACGCTGCTCGTCGTCGGCTCGAGCTTCCCCTACTCGGAGTTCCTGCCCGAGGAGGGCCGGGCGCGCGGCGTGCAGATCGACATCGACGGCCGCATGGTCGGCCTGCGCTACCCGATGGAGGTCAACCTCGTCGGCGGCGCGCGCGAGACGCTGGCCGAGCTGATCCCGATGCTCGAGCGCAAGCAGGATCGCTCCTGGCGCGAGAAGGTCGAGGCCGACGTCGCCGACTGGTGGCGCGCGCTGGAGGCGCGGGCCAAGCAGCCGGCCAACCCGCTCAACCCGCAGCTCGTGTTCTGGGAGCTGTCCTCGCGCCTGCCCGACGAGGCGATCCTGGCCGCCGACTCCGGCTCGGCCGCCAACTGGTACGCGCGCGACGTCCGGCTGCGCGCCGGCATGAAGGCGTCGCTGAGCGGCACGCTGGCGACGATGGGGCCGGGCGTCCCGTACGCGATCGCCGCCAAGTTCGCCTTCCCCGCGCGCGTGGCGTTCGCGCTCGTCGGCGACGGCGCGATGCAGATGAACGGCAACGCCGAGCTGCTGACGATCGCCAAGTACTGGCGTCGCTGGAGCGACCCGCGCCTGATCGTCCTCGTGCTCAACAACCGCGACCTCAACCAGGTCACCTGGGAGCAGCGTGCGATGCAGGGCGACCCGAAGCTGGACGCCTCGCAGGCGATCCCCGACTTCCCCTACGCGCGCTACGCCGAGCTGATCGGGCTGCGCGGGATCCGCGTCGACGACCCCGAGCAGGTCGGCGCGGCCTGGGACGAGGCGCTGGCCGCCGACCGGCCGGTCGTGCTCGAGGCGATCACCGACCCCGAGGTGCCGCCGCTGCCGCCGCACATCACGCTCGAGCAGGCGCGGGCGTTCGCCGGCGCGCTGCGCGCCGAGCCGCGCCGCGGCCGGATCGTCCGCCAGGTCCTGCGCGACAAGGTCGCCGGGGTGCTGGCCGGTCGATGAGGGTCGAGAGCCTGACGGCGACGGCCTGCACCGTTCCGACGCCGCAGCCCGAGTCCGACGGCACCATGGAGTGGGATGCGACGACGATCGTGCTGGTGCAGGCGCGCGCCGACGGGGCGACCGGCGTCGGCTACAGCTACGCGGACGCCGCGGCGGCGGACCTCGTCGAGCGCGTGCTCGCCGAGCAGGTGCTCGGCGCCGACGCGATGGCCACGGAGCGCTGCTGGCAGGCGATGGCCCGCGCCGTGCGCAACCTGGGCCGCCCGGGCCTCGCCTCGCACGCGATCTCCGCGGTCGACGTCGCCCTCTGGGACCTCAAGGCCAGGCTGCTGGGGCTGCCGCTCTTCCGGCTGCTGGGCGCGGCGCGCGAGCGCGTCGCGATCTACGGCAGCGGCGGCTTCTGCTCGATGGACGACGACGCGCTCGCCGACCAGCTCAGCGGCTTCGCGCGGGCGGGGATAGACCGCGTGAAGATCAAGGTCGGGCGCGACCCGTCGGCCGACGAGCGGCGCGTCGCGCTCGCGCGCGAGGCCGTCGGCGACGACGTCGAGCTGATGGTCGACGCCAACGGCGCCTGGACGGCGCCGCAGGCGCTGGCCTGCGCGCACCGCTGGCGCGCCGAGCACGGCATCGCCTGGGTCGAGGAGCCGGTCTCCGGCGACGACCTCGCGGGGCTGGCCCACGTGCGCGCCTGCGCCCCGCCGGGCGTCGCCGTCGCCGCGGGCGAGTACGGCTACGCCCCGCACGACTTCGCGCGGATCCTCGCCGCCGGCGCGGTCGACGTGCTGCAGGCCGACGCGACCCGCTGCGGTGGCGTGACCGGCATGCTCGGCGTCGGCGCGCAGTGCGCCGCGCGCCAGACGCCGCTGAGCGCCCACACCGCCCCGGCGATCCACGCGCACGTCGGCTGCGCGATCGCCGCGCTCGAGCACGTCGAGTGGTTCGTCGACCACGTCCGCATCGAGCGGCTGCTGTTCGACGGCGCCCCGCAGCCGGCCGAGGGCATGATCGCGCCCGATCCCACCGCGCCGGGCCTCGGCCTGCAGCCGATCGCCGACGAGGTGCGGCGATGGGCGGCGTGAGCCGCTTCGCGCGCAACGCGCGCGCGGGGCGCCTGCAGCGCACGCTGGCCGCGACCGCCGCGGCCAGCGCCGCGCCGCTGGCCCTGGAGGTCTACCTCGAGCACTACCGCGGCTCGTTCGCCGACCGCTGGGAGTGGGCGCCGCTGGTCTGCACGCCGCCGATGATCGCCGCGGGCGTCGCCGGCGTGGCCTCCGAGCGCGCCGCGCGCACGCTGCTGCCGGCCGTCTCGGCGCTCTACGCCGCCAACGGCGTCGTCGGGACGGCCCTGCACCTGCGCGGCGTCTGGCGCCGGCCCGGCGGCCTGCGCGGCGAGCCGCTCTACAACCTGGTCATGGGCCCGCCGCTGCTCGCGCCGGGCTCGTTCCTGCTCGTCGGCGCCCTCGGGCTGCTGGCCGGGGTCGTGCGCCGGGAGCGCTGATGGCGGGCTTCGAGCACGCCGGGCACCTGCCCAACCTGCGCCCGGGCGGGCTGCCGCGCGACCCTCGCGAGCTGCCGCGCCAGCGCCGCGGGACGACGCCCCAGATGCACGGCCGCTACCCCGACTACGACGTGCTCGAGCAGGCCGCGCACTGGGACGAGGCGACCCGCCGCGTCGTCCTCGCCCGCGTCCACGAGGTGCCGCCGATCCGCTTCCTGACCGCCGACGAGCTGCCGACGGCCCGCGCCTTCTGCGACACCGTGCTCGCGCAGGACCGCGAGCCGCGGATCCCCGTCGTCGAGATGATCGACGCCAAGCTGCACGCGCGCCGCTTCGACGGCTGGCGCCACGCGGGGATGCCCGACGACGCGCAGACGTTCCGCGTCGCGCTGGCGGGGCTCGACCACTCGGCTGGCGGGGACGGGGATCGGGGCGCGTTCGCCGCGCGTCCCGAGCAGGACCGGCTGGCGATCTGCGGCGCCTTCTCGCGCGGCGAGCTGGCCGGAGGCCCGTGGGAAAGCGTCGACGTCCGGCTCGCCTGGGGCGTCTGCATGCGCCTCGCGCTGGCGCAGTTCTACTCGCACCCGTGGGCGTGGAACGAGATCGGCTTCGGCGGGCCCGCCTACCCGCGCGGCTACGCGCGGCTCGGCATCGGGATGAGCGAGAGCTGGGAGGGCAGGCCGCGGTACGACGTCGACCCGGTGCGCGACGTGCGCCGGCGGGGGCTCGATCGCTGAGATGGACAACGACTCGCGCTGGCTGATCGACCCGCACCGGCGCGCGATCCCGGGCCGGGACCGCATGGCCCGCCACGCCGACGACGACGAGGTCGACCTCGCGATCGTCGGCTGCGGGGCCGGCGGGGCGACGCTCGCGCAGCGCCTCGCCCGCCGCGGATGGCGCGTCGTCGTGCTCGAGGCGGGGCCGTTCTGGGACCCCGACGCGGACTGGGTCTCCGACGAGGCCGGCGCGCACGACCTCTACTGGACCGAGGACCGCGTCGTCGGCGGCGACGACCCGGTCGAGCTGGGCAAGAACAACTCCGGCCGCGGCGTCGGCGGCTCGATGGTCCACTACGCCGGCTACGCGCCGCGCTTCCATCCGTCGGACTTCCGCATCGGCACGCTCGACGGCGTCGGCGTCGACTGGCCCTACGGCTACGAGCAGCTGCGGCCCCACTACGAGCTGCTCGAGCGCGAGCTGCCGGTCGCCGGGCAGCGCTGGCCGTGGGGCGACCCGCACTCCTACCCGCACGCCCCGCATCCGCTCGGCGGCGGCGCCGAGCGCGCGTGGGAGGGCGCCCGCCGCGTCGGCATCGAGATGCGGGTCGGTCCGGTGGCGATCGCCAACGGCCGCTTCGGCAACCGCGCGCGCTGCATCTACCGCGGCTTCTGCCTGCAGGCCTGCAAGGTGCACGCCAAGGCGTCGCCGTTGGTGACGCACGTGCCCGACGCGCTCGCGCACGGCGCCGAGGTCCGCGACGGCTGCATGGCCGTGCAGATCGAGGTCGACGCGTCCGGCCGGCGGGCGACCGGCGTGACGTTCTTCGACGGCGACGACCGCGAGCGCTTCCAGCGCGCCGCCGCGGTCGCCGTCGCCGGCTACTCGATCGAGACGCCGCGGCTGCTGCTGCACTCGACCTCGGCCAGCCACCCGGCCGGCCTCGGCAACGACCACGACCAGGTCGGCCGCTACGTGATGGTGCAGGGCGCGCCGCAGGTCGCCGGGCGCTTCCCGGAGACGATGGACGTCTTCAAGGCGCCGCCGCCGGAGATCAGCTCCGAGCAGCTCTACGAGACCGACCCGGAGCGCGGCTTCCGCCGCGGGTTCTCGATCCAGACCGTCGGGCCGCTGCCGATCGACTGGGCCGGCCACGTGCTCGCCGGCGGCCACTGGGGCCACGCGCTGCGCGAGTACATGCGCGACTACCGCCACTGGTCGGTGCTCGGCGCGCTGTGCGAGCTGCTGCCGCTGGCCGACAACCGCGTCACGCTCGCCGACGCCGTCGACCGCCGCGGCATGTCGGTGGCGCGGCTCGACTACGCCCAGTGCGCCAACGACCGCGCGAGCATCGCCTACGCCAAGGACACGCTGCGGCACATCTGGCAGGCGGCCGGGGCCCAGGACGTGCTGACGATCGACCGCTACGCGCACCTGATCGGCGGAGCGCGCATCGGAGTGCGCCCCGAGGACTCGGTCTGCGACGGGGACCACCGCGTCTGGGGGATGGAGAACCTGTTCGTCGCCGACGGCAGCGCGCTGCCGACGCAGGGCGCGGCCAACCCGGCGCTGACGATCATGGCGACGGCTTCGCGCCTGGCCGAGCGGCTCGCGGCCAAGCGGGCGGGGGCCTTGTGAGCCGCGTCGTCGTCCTGACCGGCGCGACGGGCGGCGTCGGGCGCGCGACCGCCCGGGCGCTCGCCCGCGAGGGCGCGGCGATCGCCCTGATCGCGCGCGACCCCGACCAGCTCGAGGCCACCGCCGCCGAGGTGCGCGCGCTTGGCGGCACGCCGCTGGCGATCGCCGTCGACGTCGCCGACGCCGATGCCGTCGAGGCCGCGGCGACGCGCGTCGAGGACGAGCTCGGGCCGATCGACGTGTGGATCAACGACGCGATGACGTCGGTGCTCGCCTTCGTCCGCGACGTCTCCGCCGAGGAGTTCCGCCAGGTGACCGCGACGACCTACCTCGGCGTCGTCAACGGGACGCTGTCGGCGCTGCGCCGCATGCTGCCGCGCAACCGCGGCGTCATCGTGCAGGTCGGGAGCGCCCTGGCCTACCGCGGCATCCCGCTGCAGGCGCCGTACTGCGCCGCCAAGCACGCCGTCAAGGGATTCACCGAGTCGCTGCGCGCCGAGCTGCTGCACGATCGCTCGCGCGTGCGCGTGACGATGGTCCACCTGCCGGGGCTGAACACGACGCAGTTCGACTGGGTGCGCACGCGGCTGCCGCGCGCCCCGCGGCCCGTCGCGCCCGTCTACCAGCCCGAGGTCGCGGCGCGCGCGGTGGTCTGGGCGAGCCGCCATCCGCGCCGTCGCGAGCTGTGGGTGGGCGGCTCGACCGTGCTCGCGATCGCGGGGGCCAAGCTGCTGCCGGGGATCGGCGACCGCTACCTGGCGCGGACCGCCGTCGAGGCCCAGCAGACCGATCGCCGCGTCGGCCCCGAGCGCCGGCGCACCGACGACGTCGACGCGCCGGTGCCGGGCGACCGCGGCGCGCACGGCCCGTTCGACGACGAGGGCAGCCGCCGCAGCGCGCAGCTGTGGCTGACCTGCCACCGGCGGGCGCTGTGGTCGGGCGCCGCGGCGCTCGCGGCCGGCCTCGCCGCCGGCGCGGCCGGTCGCCGGCGATGAGCGCCTACCCGCCGATCGCCGACTACGCCCTGATCGCCGACTGCCACGGCGCGGCGCTGGTCTGCCGCGACGGCTCGATCGACTGGTGCTGCCTGCCGCGCCTGGACCGCGGGAGCTGCTTCGGCCGCCTGCTGGACCGGGCGACGGGGGGCTTCTGCTCGATCGCCCCGGTCGACCCCGACGCCGAGTCCTCGCGCGAGTACGTCGAGGGCACGATGGTCCTGCAGACGACGATGACGGCGGCCTCCGGCCAGGTGCGCCTGACCGACCTGATGCCGATCGACCCCGACGATCCGCGGCGGCCGTCGCGCGAGGTGCTGCGCGTCGTCGACGGGCTGCGCGGGACCGTCGCGCTCGAGGTCCGCATCGCCCCGCGCTTCGACTACGGCGGCTCGCTGCCGTGGCTGCGGCGGCTCGGACCGCGCCGCATCGCCGCGTTCGGCGGCGACGACGGCCTCGACGTCCAGTGCGACGTGCCGCTCACGCTCGAGGGCGACCACGACGTCGTCGGCCGCCGGCTGGTCCACGCCGGCGAGCGACTGCGCCTGTCGATCCGCCACGTCGACGCGGCCGAGCTCGACCGCAGCCCGCCGGCCGAGGCCCGCCCGGAGCAGCTCGACCGGCGGCTCGAGGGGACGATCGGCTTCTGGCGTCGATGGATCGCCGGCATGCGCGTCGAGGGCCCCGACGCGGCGGGCGCGCAGCGCTCCGCGCTCGTGCTCAAGGCGCTCGGCAACGCCCGCACCGGCGCGATCGCCGCCGCGGCCACGACCTCGCTGCCGGAGGCGCGCCGCGGCGGGCGCACCTGGGACTACCGCTACAGCTGGGTGCGCGACAGCGCCTTCGCCGTGCGCTCGCTCGCCGAGGTCGACCTCGTCGCCGAGGCCGACGAGTTCCGGCGCTTCGTCCAGCGCAGCGCCGCGAGCCACGCCGGCAAGCTGCGCGTCGCCTACGGGGTCGCGGGGGAGATGCGCCTGATCGAGTCCGAGCTGCCCGACCTCGAGGGCTGGGACGGCATCGGGCCGGTCCGCGTCGGCAACGCCGCGGCCGACCAGGAGCAGCACGACACGTTCGGCGAGCTGCTCGACCTGACCTACCGCTGGCACCGGCGCGGCCACAGCCCGGACGACGACCTGTGGCGCTTCGTGCGCGGGCTCGTCGACATGGCCGCGGAGCGCTGGCGCCGGCCCGACCAGGGGCTCTGGGAGCGGCGCGGCCGCCCGCGCCACTTCACCCACTCGAAGGTGATGTGCTGGGCCGCGCTCGACCGCGGGCTGCTGCTCGCGCAGGAGTGCGGGCGCACCGCCCCCACGCGGCGCTGGAGCGCCGCGCGCGACGCCGTGCGCAGGGAGGTCGAGCAGCGCGGCTACGACGCTCGCCGGCGGACCTTCACGCAGTCGCTCGGCGGCCGCGGGCTCGACGCCGCGGTCCTGCTGCTGCCCGCGGTCGGGTTCGTGGCCTGGGACGACGAGCGGATGATCGGCACGGCGGACGCGATCCGCGCGCGGCTCGGCGACCGCGGCCTGATCCGCCGCTACGACGTCGACGACGGCCTCAAGGGGCGCGAGGGCGCCTTCCTGCCGTGCTCGTTCTGGCTGGCCGAGTGCCTGGCCCGCCAGGGCCGCCTCGACGCCGCGCGCGAGGTCTTCGACGCCGCCCTGGCGGCGGCCAACGACCTCGGCCTGTTCAGCGAGGAGTACGACACCCGCCGCCGCGCGATGATGGGCAACTTCCCCCAGGCGCTGACGCATCTGGCCCACCTCGGCGCCGTGGTGGCGATGGGCGAGGCCGCCCGCGCGGGCGGATGAGCGCCGCCGGCGGGCGCCGTGCGGGCGCTAGGATCGCCGCCCCATGGCAGGACAGATCCTCGACGGGCGCGCGTACGCGCGCGAGCTCCTCGACGCCGTCGCGCGGCGCGTCGCCGCGCTCGACGGGCCGGCGGGCATCGCGACGCTGCTGATCGGCGGCGACGAGGCGTCGGCGATCTACCAGCGGCGCATCGACGCCGGCGCCCGCGAGGTCGGCCTCGCCTCGCGCGTCGAGCAGATGCCCGCCGACGCGGCCTTCGAGGACGTCGCGGCCCGCATCGCCGAGGTCGACGCCGACCCGGAGATCACCGGCATCCTCGTGCTGCGGCCGGTCCCGGCGCACCTGCCGGAGGAGCGCATCCTGCAGCTGATCCCGCCGCACAAGGACGTCGAGGCCCAGCACCCCGAGAACGCCGGCCTGCTGGCGCTCGGCACGCCGCGCTTCGTCCCCTCGACGCCGGCGGCCGCGTTCCTGATCCTCGACCGCCACCTCCACGACCAGGGGCGCGACCCGGCGACCGCCTACGACGGCATCGACGTGGTCGTCGTCGGCCGCTCGACGAACGTCGGCAAGCCGGCGGCGATCCTGGCGCTGGCCCGCAACGCGACGGTCGTCTCGGCCGACGTCTACGCGTCGCGCGCCGGGCGCCTGGCCGAGCACACGCTGCTCGGCGACGTCCTGATCGTCGCCGCCGGCGTGCCGCACCTGATCACCGCCGACCTCGTGCGCCCGGGGGCGATCGTCGTCGACATCGGCATCAACGTCGTCGACGACGGCCGCGGCGGCCGCCGGATCACCGGCGACGTCGACTTCGACGGCGTCATCGAGGTCGCCAGCGCCGTCTCGCCGGTGCCCGGCGGCGTCGGCCCCGTCACCGACGCGTGGGTGCTGCACAACACCGCGCTGTCGGCCGAGCGGGCCGCGGGGATCGAGCGCCCGGCCGACGCACGGGCGCTGCTCGACACGCTGCCCAAGCCCGTCTGAGCCGCACGAAGCGTTGCATCCGGGCTCGAGAAGAGCCTGGAAACCGCCGGATCCTGCTAGCTTCGGCGCGGCGGCCGCGCGCCGCCGGACGGTTCATGGCCCCCGCACGAGCGAACATCCGCGCCGGCGCGCTGCGTCGCCTGCCGCTCGCATGCGCCCTCGCGGCGATCGCGCTGCTGGGCGCGCCGACCGTCTCCTCGCAGGCCGACCTGCAGAGCAGCCTCAACGCGAGCAACGTCACCGCGGCCCAGCTCAAGGCCGCGATCGCCGCCGAGACGAAGAGGATCGACCAGACCGCGGCGGGCGTCGCCCAGGCGC
>DASZVK010000248.1:0-10836 GCA_035547175.1 Solirubrobacteraceae bacterium | reverse complement strand
GACTCCCGGCGTGCGGTGGTGCTGGGCGGCGAGCTGCGCACCGCCCGCGTCCTGCGGGGCGAGCCGGGGCCGGGCACGCGGATCGCCGGCCCGGCGGTGCTGGAGCTGCCCGAGGCGACCGTCGCCGTGCCGCCCGGCTGGGCGGGCGCGGTCGACGCCGACGGCACCCTGCGACTGACCACGACCCGCCCGCCCGCCGCATGAACGCGGTCGACCTCCAGGTGATGGCCGGCGCGCTGCGCGCCGCCTGCGAGGAGATGGGCGCCGTGCTCGTGCGCTCGGCGCACTCGGCGAACATCAAGGAGCGCCGCGACTGCTCGACGGCGCTGTTCGACGCGCGCGGCGAGATGGTCATGCAGGCCGAGCACATCCCCGTCCACCTCGGCGCGATGCCGGCCGCCGTCGCCGCCGTGCTCGGCGAGCGGCACCGGCCGGGCGTCTCGTGGGTGCTCAACGATCCCTACCGCGGCGGCACGCACCTGCCCGACGTCACCGTGATCACGCCGGCCTTCGACGCGGCGGGCGCGCTGCTCGGCTTCGCCGCCAGCCGCGCGCACCACGCCGACGTCGGCGGTCGCCAGCCCGGCTCGATGCCCGCCGACTCGACGACGCTCGACGAGGAGGGCGTGGTGATCGCCCCGCGGGTGCTCGACGACGCGGCGATCGACGAGCTCGTCGCGCTGATGCGCGCTCCCGACCAGCGCCGCGCCGACCTGCGCGCGCAGCTCGCCGCCAACCGCGTCGGCGTGCGCCGCATGGAGGCGATCGACGCGGCGGCGCTGCGCGAGGCGATGGCGGAGGTGCTCGACTACTCCGAGCGCCGCATGCGCGCCTGCCTGGCGGCGCTGGAGGACGGCGTGCGCGAGGCCGCCGACGTGCTCGAGGCCCGCGAGGGCGATCTGGGCCTGCGCTTGCGGGCGACGGTCGACGGCGAGCGCCTGCTGCTCGACTTCTCCGGCAGCGCCGCCCAGCACGCGGGCAACCTCAACTGCCCGCTCGCCGTCACGCGGTCGGCCTGCTACTTCGCCGTGCGCGTCCTGACCGACCCCGACATCCCGCCGACCGCGGGCGCCTACCGGCCGATCGAGGTGCTCGCGCCGGGGGGCTCGCTGCTCAACGCACGGCCGCCCGCGGCGGTCGTCGGCGGCAACGTCGAGACCTCCTCGCGCGTCGCCGACCTCGTGCTCGCCGCGTTCGGCCGCGCGCTCGGCCAGGGGACGATGAACAACGTCACGCTCGGCGCGGATCCGGTCGCAGGACCCGTTTCCGGCGCCCCCGCGTGGACGTACTACGAGACGCTCGGCGGCGGCCAGGGCGCGTGCCCGGACGCCGACGGGCCCAGCGCCGTGCACGTGGCGATGTCGAACACGCTCAACACGCCCGTCGAGGCGCTCGAGATGGAGTTCCCGCTGCGCGTCGTCGAGTACTCCGTGCGCCGCGGCAGCGGCGGCGCGGGGCGCTTCCGCGGCGGCGACGGCGTCGTGCGCGAGCTCGAGGCGCTCGCCGACATGCGCTACTCGGTGCTCGCCGAGCGCCGCCGCCACGCGCCGCCCGGCGCCGCCGGCGGCGAGCCCGGCGCGCGCGGCCGGACGCTGCTCGACGGCGCCGAGCTCGAGCCCAAGGCGATCGGCACGCTGCGCGCCGGCCAGCGGCTGCGCCTGGAGACGCCGGGCGGCGGCGGGCACGGCGCGCCGTAGGCCAGGCCAGCCTGCCCGAAGCCTGGCCCACGACCCTCCCAAAAGGGTCGGAAGTTTGCCGTTTTGCAGCGATGTTTGGGGATTCGGAGAGCGCGTGGAAGAATGCGAGGCGTATGCCTATCGCCTTCAAGGAATGGGCGGTCACCGTGCGCGCGCTCGCCGAGGGCGAGCAGCTGGTCACCCTGCGCAAGGGCGGCATCAGCGAGGACGGCAAGCACTTCCGGCTGGACCACGACCGCTTCTTCCTGTACCCCACGTTCGACCACCAGCGCAACGACCTCGTCCGCGAGTCGCACCGGCCCGAGCTGCGGCGTGCGCTCGAGGAGGGGGTCTGGGCGGAGGGCGAGCCGCCCGCCGAGGCGCTCACCCGCGACGGCGGGATCGCCCAGCCCGAGCGCGTGCGCATCCGCGCCTGGGCCGAGGTCGCCGCGCACTGGACCGTCACGGACCCGCGCACGGTCGACGCGCTCTCGCCGTACTACGTCTGGACCCCCGACTACGCCGAGAAGCGCCTCGCCTGGAAGCGGCGGCACCCGCTCCACGTCGTCCTGCTGCGCACCTACCGCATCCCGCGCCCCGTCACCGTGCGCGTCAAGGAGGAGTTCGGCGGCTGCCGGTCGTGGCTGGAGATCTCGCGCGAGCTGCCCTTCGAGGGGACGCCCGTGCTCTCCGACGACGAGTTCGAGCGCGCCGCCGAGGAGATCGAGGGCATCGTCAACGGCGCCGTCCCGGCGCTCGTCTAGCAGCGGCTCCGGCCGGCCGGAGCCGGAGCGCGGGACCGGGCGGGCGGGTCGTTGTCCTGGGTCGAGACGACGAGCCCGAACTTCAGCGCCCGCCACGAGGAGGACGACGCCGACGACGTCGGCGGCGGGCTCGAGCTGCTCGAGGGCACGCGCGAGCGCCTCGCCGAGGCGTTCCCCGAGCTGCCCGGCCACGTCGCCGTCGTCGTGCACGGCAGTCCGTTCCAGCTCGCCCTCGCCCAGCCCTACCTGCCGATCATCCGGCGGCTGACCGCGCCGGCGGCGCGGCGCTACCTCGTCGGCTGGTTCCAGCACGACGAGATCCACGTGCTCGCGCCGCGCGTGCTCGCCGAGCGCGCCTCCAACGTGCCCGGCTCGAAGGAGATGAACCTGCTGGCGCCCGCGGCGCTCTACACCCAGCTGGCGATCGGCGCGAGCAGCCCGCGGCTGCCGCCGCCGTTCCGGCCGCAGACGTTCGTGCGCTACGTGCGCTGGGCGTGGCTGGCCGCCGGCGCGGCGCAGTACTTCGCCGGCCAGACGGCGTTCGCCCGGCCCGCGATCGCGCGGCGCCTGCGCGAGGGGCGCCAGCCGTCGTTCCCGCCGGGGGTCCGCGACGCGCAGCTGCTCGGCGGCAGCGTCGTCGACCTGGTCGCGCGCGAGCGCGGCGAGCAGGCCGCCGCGCGCCTGGCGGTCGAGCTCCACCCCAGGGGCCCGCGAGAGGCGCTCGTCGACGCGTTCGGCGGACGGCCGCTGCGCCACACCGAGGCGGCGTGGCGCGCGCACCTGGCGCGGATCGCCGCCGGCGACGCCGGGCGATCCTAGGCGAGCAGCTCGGTCCCCAGCCAGGCGACGACGGCGACCAGCACGACCGTCGCGAGCAGCCCGCAGAGCACGCGCACGGCGCGCAGGCGCTCGGCGACGGGCTGCGCGTCCGCGGGCGCGAGCAGCCGCGCGTCGAGCAGGACCTCGCGCGCGGCGTCGGCGCCGCTGGCGGCCACCATCACGTCGCGCGGGCCGGCGGCGAGCATGTCCGGGACGTCGAAGCCGCGCGTGCGGCGCAGCATGCTCGGCACGCCCTCCTCCAGCAGCAGGTTCTGGATCAGCTCGGCGTGCGCCTGGTTGTCGGCGCGCGCGACGCGCACCAGCGGGCCCTCGGTGTAGCGGGGGTCGACCATGCGGGCGCGCGCGTGGCGCTCGCTGACGGGGCCGTACTCGTCCACCGAGCTCACCCCGAGGAGACCTCGACCTCCTCGACCGCGCCGCCCTCGATGCGATAGGTGCGCACCTCGGGCTCGGCCCCCGCGAGGCCCACGATCAGCCACAGCCAGCCGGGCCAGTCGCGCGCGAAGTTGATGTCCGTCTGCGACGGGTAGGGCTCCGAGCGCGTGTGCGAGTGGTAGATGATCCCGCCCTCGTCGCCGGCGTCCTCGAACGCCGTGACGTGCCGCAGGAGCTGCCTGCCGTCCATCTCGAAGCGGAACGGGCTGGCCGCGAGGTTGGTCACCTCGTGGACCGCGACCGCCTCGCCGTCGTGGACGTGCACGAGCCCGCAGCACTCGTTCGGCGCGTCGCGGCGGGCGTGCTCGACGATCTGCTCGAGGAGCTCGGACCGCAGGCGCACCGATGGCGGGCTTCGCTAGTCGGCCTTGATGGCCGGCTGGTCGTCGTCGCGGTCCTCGCCGGACAGCGACTCCTTGAACTCGCGCATGCCCTTCCCGACCGAGCGCCCGACCTCGGGCAGCTTCTTGGGGCCGAGGACCAGCAGGGCGATCACGAGGATGATGATGAGCTCTGGGGCGCCGATGTTTGGCATTGCCTGCTCCGCTCTACCACCAGACGGTGGAGTCGAGGTTCTCGATCTCGTCGACGGGCCTGGTGTAGATCCCGCTCGAGAGGTACTTCCAACCATCATCGCAGACCACGAACACCACGTTGCCCTCGTCGAGCTCGGAGGCGATCCGCACGGCGATCGAGGCGATGGCTCCCGACGACACCCCGGCGAACACGCCCTCGTCGTCGAGGAGCCTGCGCGTCCAGACGATCGCGTCGCGGTTGGTGACGAAGATCTTGCGGTCGAGCACCGACAGGTCGATGATCGGCGGGATGAAGCCGTCGTCGAGCGAGCGCAGGCCCTGGACCGGCTCGCCCTGCATCGGCTCGGCCGCGACGATCCTGACGGCGTCGCCCAGCTCCTCCTTGAAGCGCCGGCCGTTGCCCATCAGCGTGCCGCCCGTGCCGAGGCCCGCCACGAACGCGGCGACCTCGCCGTCGAGCTCGTCGAGGATCTCGAGCGCCGTGCCGTTGTAGTGCGCGTTCGGGTTGGCGGGGTTGCCGTACTGGTAGGGCATGTAGTACGACGGGTCCGCCTGCGCCATCTCGAGCGCCATCGCGACCGCGCCGTTGGAGCCCTGGCCGCCGGGCGAGTAGACGACCTCCGCCCCGTACATCCGCAGCAGCTGCGTGCGCTCGGGCGTGACGTTGTCGGGCATGACCACCCTGAGCGGGTAGCCCCTGCGCGCGCAGATCATCGCCAGCGAGATGCCGGTGTTCCCCGACGTCGGCTCGAGGATCGTCTGGCCGGGGGCGATCAGCCCCTGCGCCTCGGCGTCCTCGATCAGCGCCCGCGCCACGCGGTCCTTGACCGAGCCGGTCGGGTTGAACGACTCCATCTTCGCCCAGATGCGGACGCCCGGCTTGGGGCTCAGGCGCTTGAGCTCGACCAGCGGCGTGTGGCCGATGGCCGCGACGATGTCCTCGTAGCGCCCGCTGCACGGACGGTTGGCGAGGCTCCGGGACGCCATTACTTCACGAAGTGTAGTGAAGTGCCTAGCGTCCGCCGGCCATCGCCGGCAGGATCACGAGCACGTCGCCCTCGGCCACGGGCGTGCCGAGGCCGTCGAGGACGCGCACGTCCTCGTCGTTGAGGTAGACGTTGACGTAGCGGTTGAGCTCGCCGTCGGCGCCGAAGAGCTGGCCGCGGGTCTCCGCGTGGGCGGTCGCCAGCGACTCGAGGATCTCGCCGACGGTCTCGCCGTCGGCCTGGACCTCGCGCTCGCCGCCGACGGACGGGCGCAGGACGGGTGGGATGCGTACGGTTGCCATGGCCACCGGAGGGTAGGGCTACCCGGCCGCGGCGCAGAACGCCTCGTAGTCCGGGAAGACGCCCATCTCCTCGTCGGAGATCTCGTCCGGCTCGCGCGAGCAGATCGGGCAGTCGGGGTCGCGGCGGACCTTGAGCTCCGTCGTGCTGGCCTCGAGCGCGTCGTACATGAGCAGGCGGCCGATCAGCGGCTCGCCCGAGCCGACGATCAGCTTGATGACCTCGGTCGCCTGCAGCAGGCCCATCGTGCCCGGCAGGACGCCCAGCACGCCGTTGGCCCCGCAGCTCGGCGCCAGCTCGGCCGGCGGCGGCACCGGGAACAGGCAGCGGTAGCACGGGCCCTCGTAGGGCGCGAAGACCGACAGCTGGCCCTCGAAGCCGAGGATCGCCGCGCTGACGACCGGGATGCGCAGCCGCACCGAGGCGTCGTTGAGCAGGTAGCGCGTGGGGAAGTTGTCGACGCCGTCGACGATCACGTCGTAGCCGTCGATGATCTCCATGATGTTGGAGGCGTCCAGGCGCGTCTGGTACTTGACCACGTTCACGTCCGGGTTGAGCGCCTTGATCGCCGCCTCGGCCGAGTCGACCTTGGGCGTGCCGATGCCGGCCGTCGTGTGGATGACCTGGCGCTGGAGGTTGGAGAGGTCGACGACGTCGTCGTCGATGATCCCCAGCGTGCCGACGCCGGCCGCCGCGAGGTAGAGCGCGATCGGGGCGCCGAGGCCGCCGGCGCCGAGGCACAGCACCTTCGCGTCGAGCAGCTTGAGCTGGCCCTCGAGGCCGACCTCGGGGATCAGCGTGTGGCGGCTGTAGCGCTCGCGCTGCTCGGGCGTGAGCGTGCGCGGGACCTCGACCTCGTAGCCGCGGTCCTTCCACAGCGTGTAGCCGCCGGTCATCGACTCGACCGACGTGTAGCCGAGGTCGTCGCGGAGCGTCTTGGCCGCCAGCGCGGAGCGGTTGCCCGCCGCGCAGTAGAGGATCACGCGCTGGCCGCGGTCGGGGACCGCGGCGTCGATCCGCGACTCCAGGTAGCCGCGCGGGATCAGCCTGGCGCCCGGGATGTACCCGGAGCCGGTCTCGTCGGACTCGCGGACGTCGATGATCGCGACGCCGTCGCCGAGCAGCCCGTGGACCTCGGACGGGTCGACCTCGTCGATCTGCGCCTTGACCTGGCGGATGAACTCGGAGCCTGTGGGCATCGTCCCACGGAGGATACCAGTGAATTCCGAGCCGATAGAGGGGATTTTCCAGCGGAACCGTGGGATTCCGGCCCCTCGGTAGCCTGCTCGCAGATGCATCCGCGCATCCGCCTCGCCCTCGTGACGGTCGCCGCGCTGGCGGCCGCCGGCGTCCTCGTCGCCGCGCTGAGCGCGCGCTCGGGCGGTGGCGACGCGGCCGCCTTCCGCGGCGCGGTGAGCCCGCCCGGCATCCCCGCCCACGACTTCACGCTGCGCGACCAGCAGGGCCGGAGCGTCAGCCTCGCCGCGCTGCGCGGCCAGGACGTGATCCTCACGTTCATGTACACGACCTGCCGCGACACCTGCCCGATCCTCGCCTCGCAGATCGGCGTCGCGCTGTCGCGCCTGGCGCATCCCGTGCCCGCGCTGGCGGTCAGCGTCGACCCGCGCAACGACACGCCGTCCTCGGCGCGCAAGTTCCTGATCGAGCACCAGGTGCTCGGCGACGTCCGCTTCCTGCTGGGCACGCGCGCGCAGCTCGCGCCGGTGTGGCGGGCGTACCTGGTCTCGCCGCAGACGTCGAGGTACGACCACACGGCGCGCGTCTTCCTGCTCGACCGCGAGGGGCGCCAGCGGGTCGTCTACCCCGTCGACCAGCTCACGCCCGACGACCTCGTCCACGACGTCGAGCGCATGCAGGCGCAGGGGATCTGACGTGGCCCGCCCGCCCGCGGAGACGACGATCGGTGCCCCGCCGTTCCCGCGCGAGCTGCGCTGGGTCAACGTCGCGACGCTGCGCATGGACCAGCAGCGCGGGCGCCCCGTGCTCGTCGAGTTCTGGGACTTCTGCCGCGTCGGCTCGCTGCGCACGCTCCCCTACGTCAGGGCCTGGCACGAGCGCTACGCCGACGCGGGGCTGCGCGTCGTCTCGGTCCACTCCCCCGGCTTCCCCCCCTCCCACGACGAGGACGCCGTGCGCGCCGCCGTCGAGCGCCTCGGCATCGAGCACGCGGTCGCGCTCGACTCCGAGCTCGAGCTGTGGTCGCTGTACGACAACGCCGGCTGGCCCGCGCGCTACCTGTTCGACGGCGACGGCGTGCTGGCCGAGTACCACCTCGGCGAGGGCGGCTACGCCGGGACCGAGCTGGCGATCTGCAAGCTGCTGGGCATCGAGGGCGCCGAGCCCGTCGCCCCGGTGCGCCCCGAGGACGACCCCGAGGCGCTGATCGTGATCCCCACCGCCGACGTCGAGGGCGCCTACAGCGGGCCCTACGAGGCCGGCGAGGCCTGGGCCGTGCTGTCCGGCGCGGGCACGATCGTCGTCGACGGCGAGGCGCGCGCGGTCGAGCATCCGGGAGCCCACCTGCTGGTCGCCCACCCGCGCCACACGGCGGCCGTCCTCGAGCTCGAGGTCGGCGACGGCGTGACGTGCCACGCCACGTGCTTCACGCCCGGGCTGGCGGCCTGAGCGCGGCGGCGTCGAGGTCGTCGAGCAGCCGCAGCTGGACGGGCGGCCCGTCGGCGTCGACGCGCACCGCGCCGCCGGGCCAGTAGGGGTTGCGGGCGGCGCCCTCGATCTCGCCGTTGACGACCCACGAGCCGGTGTTGACGAGCCGGCCCCACTCGGAGCGGTCGTCGCCGTCCAGCGGGCCGGCGCGATGCGTGTGGCCGAAGACGACGTGCGGGGCGCGGACGTCGAGCCGGCGCAGCGCCTCGTGCATCGCGGCGAGGCTCGACCGGCGCAGCTCGGGCCCGTCGATCCGCGCGCGGACGGGGCCGATCCCGGCGACGTTGAGCGCCGCCATCACGACCGGCAGCGCCGCGGCGACCGCGTGGCCGCGCCAGGTGCGCCGCCCGTCGGGCGGGTTGAGCAGGTTCCAGACCTTGGCCGAGCGCCCGGCGCCCGCGGGCGCGTAGCCCTTGGCGGCGCGCTGCGCGGCCGCCTGCGCCCAGGCGTAGATCGGGGCCAGCACGGCCTCGTAGTGGTTGACGGTCGCCCCCTGCTCGGGGATCGGCCCGGCGATCTTCGCCATCCCCCCGGCGAGCAGGCGCTCGATCGACGGCAGCGTCGTATGCGGGTCGAGGTAGTGCCCGTGGGTGGCGTAGACGTCGTCGCGCAGCCAGATCCCCGGGTAGGCGACCTCCAGGCGGGCGGGCGCCAGCGCGTCGGCGATCTCGACGGCCCAGCGCGAGGCCCGGACCGGCGAGCAGCGCTCCGCGAGGCCCAGCGGCGAGCCGTCCGACAGCCAGCCGGAGGCGATCGCGTGGTCGTGGTTGCCGGGCACGAGCACGATCTCGCGCCCGGCCATGGCGGCGCCGAGCCGCTCCAGCACGGGGGCCGCCACCGCCATCGTGTCGACCGACCGGCCGTGGCGCATCTCCAGCGTGTCGCCGAGCAGCACGAGGCGATCGATGCCGTCCAGCGCCGCGACGAGGCGCTCGAGCGCCGGCGGCCGGCGCAGGACGTCGACGCCGTCGCGCGAGCCGAGGTGCAGGTCGGAGACGAGCAGCGTGGGCATGGCCGCCGGCTCGTGGCCCTCAGGCGCCGGCGGTCAGCGCCTCGCGGATCGCCTTCGGCAGCATGAAGCGCACGTCCTCGCGGACGACGTCGAGCTCCTCGATCTCGTCCACGCCGCGCTCGCGGAAGAACGCGATCAGCTCGGCGACGAGCCCGTCCGGGGCGCTCGCGCCCGAGGAGATCCCGACGATGCGCTTGTCCTCGAGCCAGCCCTCGCGCACCTGCGTCGCGTTGTCGATCAGGTGCGCCTCGCCGGCCCCGTGCTCGCGGGCGACCTCGACCAGGCGCTGGGAGTTCGAGGAGTTGCGCGAGCCGACCACGAGCACGAGGTCGCACAGCGGCGCCATCTGCTTGACCGCGGCCTGGCGGTTGGTGGTCGCGTAGCAGATGTCGTCGGTGCGCGGGCCGACGATGGCGGGGAAGCGCTCGCGCAGGCGGGCGATGATCGAGCGCGTCTCGTCGACCGAGAGCGTGGTCTGCGAGACGTAGGCGACGTGCTCGGGATCGGCCAGCTCGAGCGCGTCGACGTCGGCCTCGCTCTCGACCAGGACCGTGTTGCCGGGGGCCTCGCCCATCGTGCCCTCGACCTCCTCGTGGCCGGCGTGGCCGATCAGCACGATCGTGTAGCCCTGCGCGGCGAACTTCAGCACCTCGCGGTGGACCTTGGTCACCAGCGGGCAGGTCGCGTCGATCGTCCGCAGGCGGCGGCGCTCGGCGTCGGCGTGCACGGCCGGCGAGACGCCGTGGGCCGAGAAGACCGTGACGGCGCCCTCGGGGATCGCGTCGTCGAGCTCGTCGACGAAGATCGCGCCGCGCTCGCGGAGCTGCTCGACGACGTGCTTGTTGTGGACGATCTCCTTGCGCACGTAGACCGGCGCGCCGTGCAGCTCGAGCGCGCGCTCGACGGTCTGCACCGCTCGGTCGACCCCGGCGCAGTATCCGCGCGGCGCCGCGAGGAGGAGCTTCTCGACGGCCATGGGCCAGAGTGTACGTGGGCTCAGCGCCACGACCCCAGCAGCTCGGTGACGGTCTCGCCGACGGCGTCGACGGCCGCCGGCGAGATGCGGGCCAGCCGATCGCCGAGCGTGTGGCCCGGATAGCTCCAGTCGATCAGGTCGACGGCGGGCACCCCGGCGCGCAGGTACGGGGTGTGGTCGTCGACGATCGCGGGCTGGTCGGCGTCGGGGAAGACGGCGCCGACGCCGACCCGCGCCGCGGCCGCGCGCACGCGCCGCCAGAGCGCGCGGTCGGACGTCGCCTCGCGGGGAAGGCGCAGCCCGGCGTTGCCGACGTAGTCGAGCAGCACCATCGCGCGCGTCCGCTTCGCGTGGGCGGCGGCGTCGGCGCGCGAGCCGCGCAGGCCGGCCGAGTAGAAGTCGGCCTGCTCCTCGGGCAGGCCGTCGGCCGGCTCCTCGCCGTCGAACAGCACGAAGCGGATCTCGGGCGCGCCCGCGGCCCTGGGCGCGGCGCGCAGGGCGCGCGCGACGCCGACGACGATCGCGGTGCCCGCCGCGCCGTTGTTGGCGCCGACCGCGCCCTTCGGCTCGGCCAGCGTGTCGTAGTGCGCTCCGAGCACGATCGCCGGCCGCGTGCCGGGCAGCGA
>DASZVK010000247.1:0-4775 GCA_035547175.1 Solirubrobacteraceae bacterium | reverse complement strand
GGCGGCCCGCTCGCGACCGGCGCGACGACGACCGACGGGTCGCTCGAGCGCGCCGGCTCGCGGCGCGCCAGCGCCGCGCGGATCGGCTCGGCGAGGCGCTCGTCGAGCGCGCGCTCGGCCGTCTCGGCGCGGGCCGCGAACTCCGGCAGCACCTGCGAGCCGATCAGCTCGAGCGCCTCGCAGATGTGCTCGTGGCGGTTGCGCCCGGCCTGCAGCACGAAGATCACCTGGTCGACGCCCGCCGCCTCGTAGCGGGCGCAGAGATCGCGCACCTGCTCCGGCGTGCCGATCGCGCCGCGCAGCGAGCCCAGGCCGCGCTGGAGCACCTGCACGCCGAGCGGCGCCGCGTCGTCGCTGACGACCGACCGCGCGAAGCCGGTGCTCTCGCGCCGCGCCAGGAACTCGGCGTAGAGGTCGGTGCGCCCCGGCCGGTGCTCGCCGAAGACGTAGTAGTGCGCCAGCGAGTAGCCGAAGAAGTGCGCCCCGTCGATGCCGCGCTCGATCGCCGTCGCCTCGTCCGGATGGACCATCGCCGGCAGCACCACGGCGAAGCGCGGGGTGACCGCGAAGCCGCCCGGCACGCACTGCTCGGAGGCGAGGATCGCGTGGTACTCGTCGACCCACTCGCGGGCCTCCTCGGGCTCGACGAACGAGAACGACAGCGCGCCCAGCCCCCTGCGCGCGGCCAGGCGGATCGTCTCGCGCCGCGAGCACGCCACCCACAGCGGCGGGTGCGGCCTCTGGACCGGCTTGGGGACCACGTTGCGCGGCGGCATCCGCAGGTAGGTCCCGTCCCAGCCGGCGAACGGCTCCTCGACCATCATCCGCGTGACGACGTCGAGCATCTCCTCCCACTGCGCGCGCTTGCTCTCGCGCTCGACGCCGAAGCCCTCCAGCTCGACGCCCGAGGACGTCTCGCCGGTGCCAAGCTCGACGCGCCCACCGGAGACGAGGTCGAGCATCGCCGCCGTCTCGGCGACGCGCGCCGGGTGCTGGTAGCCGGGCGGCAGCGGCACGATCCCCATCCCGAGGCGGATGCGCCGCGTGCGCTGCGACGCCGCCGCGAGGAACACGTCGGACGCCGACGAGTGCGAGTACTCCTCGAGGAAGTGGTGCTCGACCGCCCAGACGCAGTCGAAGCCGGCGCGGTCGGCGATCTCGACCTGCTCGAGCGCGTCGGCGATCAGTCGCTGCTCGGCGCCCTCCGTCCACGGCCTCGGGAGCTGGTGCTCGTAGAAGACGCCGAACCGCATCGGCGGCGGACGATATCGGCGACACGGCGCGCTCCCGCCCGCGCACGTTGATAGACAGGGGGCGTGGCATCGGTCGAGCTCAGGGGGCTGGTCAAGTCGTTCCGCACGCCGCACGGAGACGTCCGCGCCGTGCGCGGCGTCGACGTCGCGATCGAGACGGGCGAGACCGTCGCGCTGCTCGGCCCCAACGGGGCGGGCAAGTCGACGACGATCGACATGGCGCTGGGGCTGCTGCGGCCCGATGAGGGCGAGGTGACGCTGTTCGGCCGCTCCTCCTCGGACGCGATCGAGGCCGGCCTGATCGGGGCGATGCTGCAGAGCGGCTCGCTGATCCGCGACCTGCGGGTGCGCGAGCTGGTCGCGATGATCGCCGCGCTGTACCCCGACCCGCTCGGCGTCGAGGAGGTTCTCGAGCTGACCGGCCTGACCGAGGTCGCCGAGCAGATGACGCACAAGCTGTCCGGCGGCCAGACCCAGCGCGTGCGCTTCGCGGTGGCGATCGTCAGCAACCCCGAGCTGCTCGTGCTCGACGAGCCGACGGTCGCGCTCGACGTCGAGGGCCGCCGCCAGTTCTGGACGACGATGCGCGCCTTCGCCGCCCGCGGCAAGACGGTCGTCTTCGCCACGCACTACCTCGACGAGGCCGACGCCTACGCCGACCGCGCCGTGCTGATGGCCCACGGCCGCGTCGTCGCCGACGGGCCGACGACCGAGATCAAGGCGCTCGTCGGCTCGCGCACGATCCGCGCGACGCTGCCCGACGTGCCCGACGACGAGCTGCGGGCGCTGCCGGGCGTGACCGCCGGCGAGCGCCGCGGCGAGGCGATCGTGCTGGCCTGCTCGGACTCCGACGCGGCGATCCGCGCGCTGCTGGAGCGCTTCCCGGCGGCGCGCGACATCGAGATCCAGGGCGCCGGCCTCGAGGAGGCGTTCGTGGCGCTGACCAGCGGCGAGGACGAGGAACGGCTGGCGTGACCGGCGGCGCGACGTACCTGCGCTACGAGCTGCGCCGCACGCTGCGCAACCGGCGCTTCTACATCTTCTCGTTCGGCTTCCCGCTCGTCCTCTACTACCTGATCGCCGGCACCAACCGCGGGACGAGGCTCAGCGGCACCGACCTGTCGTTCGCGACCTACTACATGGTCAGCGTCAGCTCGTTCGGGACGATGACGGCGATGCTGTCGACCGGCGCGCGCATCTCCGCCGAGCGCGCGGCCGGCTGGAACCGCCAGCTGCGCATCAGCCCGCTGTCGCCGACGGCGTACTTCCGCACGAAGGTCGTGACCGCCTACCTGGTGGCGATCGTCAGCCTGCTGCTGCTCTACGTCGCCGGCCTGACGCTCGGCGTCTCGATCCCGGCCGGCCGCTGGGTGCGGATGACCGTGCTGATCGCGCTCGGGCTGATGCCGTTCGCCGCCGCCGGGATCGTGATCGGCCACCTCGTCCCGGTCGACTCCACCGGCCCGGTGATGGGCGGCCTGACGGCGGTGCTCGCGTTCATCAGCGGCACGTGGTTCCCGATCGGCGACCACGGCGTCGTGCACGACATCGCCCAGGTGCTGCCCTCCTACTACCTCGTCGAGGCCGGCCGCACGGCACTCGGAGGCAACGCCTGGGGGACGACCGGCTGGGTCGTCGTGGTCGTCTGGACGGTCGTGCTGGCGCGCGTCGCGCGCGAGGTCTACCGGCGCGACACGGCGCGCGGCTAGGCCGCCGGCGCCGGCGCGCGCAGCTCGCCGACCAGCTCGGCGACCGACGGCAGGATGCGCGACGGCCGGTAGGGGTAGGTGTCGGCCAGCGCCTCGCCGGTGACGCCGGTCAGCACGAGCACGGTGTGCAGGCCGGCCTCGATGCCGGCGACGATGTCGGTGTCCATGCGGTCGCCGATCATCGCCGTGTGCTCGGAGTGGGCCTCGATCGCGTTGAGCGCCGAGCGCATCATCAGCGGGTTGGGCTTGCCGACGTAGTACGGCTCGGCGCCGGTCGCGCGGCTGATCAGCGCCGCCACCGAGCCGGTCGCCGGCAGCGGTCCGTCGGGGGTCGGCCCGACGTTGTCGGGGTTGGTGGCGATGAAGCGCGCGCCGCGGACGATCAGGCGGATCGCGCTCGTGATGCGCTCGAAGCTGTACGTGCGCGTCTCGCCGAGGACGACGTAGTCCGGGTCGCGCTCGGTCAGCGTGTAGCCGACGTCGTGCAGCGCGGTCGTCAGCCCCGCCTCGCCGACGACGAACGCCGAGCCGCCCGGTCGCTGGTCGTGCAGGAAGCGCGCCGTCGCCAGCGCCGAGGTCCAGATCGACTCCTCGGGGACGTCGATCCCGGCCAGCCGCAGCCGCGCGGCGAGGTCGCGGCGCGTGTAGATCGAGTTGTTGGTCAGGACCAGGAAGGGGATCTCGAGCTCGCGCAGGCGGGCGAGGAGCTCGGGCGCGCCGGGGATCGCCTGGTCCTCGTGGACGAGGACGCCGTCCATGTCCATCAGCCACGAGCGGATCTCCCTCACGGGCGCAGCGTAGAGGCCGCGCCGGAGCCCGCCCGTCGACGGCGCGGGCGGCGGGCGCCCGCGACCGCTAGAGCCCGGGCGGGTGGCGGGCGACGAAGCCCGCGTTGGAGCGCATCGCGCGGGTGAAGCGCGTGCCGCCCGCGCTGAGCGCGCTGGTGTCGAAGCGCCAGCCGTCGATGACCATGTAGGCGTGGCCGGCGTTGGCGTAGACCGTGATCCACTGGCCCGGCCCCGGCTCGCCCCAGCTCTCGAAGCCGGTCGAGTTCAGCGGCGAGGACACCAGCCCGGCGGCCGCCAGCGCGTAGCTGACCGAGCCCGAGCAGTCGTAGGCGGCCGCGCGGAACGAGGCGTGGCCGCCCCCGTACTGGTACGGCAGGCCGGCGATCACGTTGCCGGCGGCGATCGCCTGCGCGACCTGCGCGGGCGCGCCCGCCGACGGCTGGGCCATCCCCTCGGCCGCGACCGGCAGGTGCTGGGCGGCGCTGTCGGGGCCGGTCGCGCCCGTCGGCCCGGGGGCCTGCAGGGCGGCGCGCTGGAGGCGCTCGATCTCGGACCTGATGCTGGCGATCTTGCCCTTGACGTGGTCGAGCTTGGCCTGCGTCTCGGCGCGCGAGGCGACCTGCCGGACCTGGCGGCCGAGCAGCGCGCCCTGGACGGCGGCGGCGTCCGCGCGCGAGCGCATGAGCTGCGCGGTGATGCTCCGGTAGCGCGTCTCGAGCCGCTGCAGCGTGACGGTCTGGCCGACGACCTCGCGGCGCGCGCGGCGCGCGCCGTCGAGCACGTGCGCGTCCTGGCTGCCGACGCGCTTGAGGTAGTCGACGGTGTCGAGCAGCTCGGAGAAGCCGCGCGCCTTGAGCACGACGGTCGTGATGTCGGGCTTGTCGTCCTCGTAGGAGGAGACGAGGTTCCTGGCGAGCGCGCGCGTCGCCAGGCGCATCCGGTTGACCAGGCGCGTGAGGTGGTTGCGCGCGGCGACCAGGCGATGCTGCGCGTCGGCGAGCTGCAGCTGGCGCAGCTGGGTCTGC
>DASZVK010000246.1:0-2390 GCA_035547175.1 Solirubrobacteraceae bacterium | reverse complement strand
TCGGCTCCGACCGGCCCAACGCGACGGCGACGCTCGTGCTCGACGGCGTGCCCGACGCCGTCCACGTCGGCGTCTACGTCGCCACCGCGCGCGGCTACGACGAGGCCGAGGGCGTGACGCTGCGCGTGCGCGCGGCGCGCTCGGTCGCCGACCCGGCGCGCTCGCTGGAGCGCGGCGACGCGCAGCTCGCCGTGCTCGACCTGCACGACCTGGCGATCGAGCGCGCCAAGGGCCGCGACCTCGTCGCCGTCATGTCGATCGCCCAGCTCCCGGAGCGGGCGCGGGCGCGGCGGACGCTGCGCGCGCACGGCCGCGCGCGGCTCGCGGCGCGGATCGACTTCGCCCGCGCGCCCGCCTACCCCGAGCTCGTGCTGGCGACGACGAGCACGACGCTGACCGAGCAGCGCCCGGTCGTGCGCGCCGCCGTGCGGGCGATCGTCCGCGGCTACGGCGCCGAGCTCGACGACCCCGACACGGCGCTGCAGGCGCTGCTGCGCCACGTGCCGGCGTCGCGGCGCCGCGCGGTCTCGGCGCGGCTGCCCGACGTCGAGGAGGCGTTCACCGGCACGACCGGGAAGGTCGGCGCCTTCGACCGCCGGCGGCTGCGCGCCTGGGCGCGCTGGGAGGCGCGGCAGGGCATCGTCCGCCGGGCGCCCGACGTCGCCGCGATGGTCCGGCCGATCGCCGCGCCGTCGAGCAGCTACTGAGCGGCGCGCGTGAACGTGACGTGCGTGACGCCCGACGGCGAGGCGACCGCCTCGACGTCGTAGCCCTGCTCGATGCCCTCGAGCTCGTCCCACAGCCGCACGCCGCGACCGAGGACGATCGGCACCACGGCGACGTGGAGCTCGTCGATCAGCCCAGCGGCGAGAAACTCGCGCACCGTCGTCGGACCTCCACCGATGCGCACGTCGAGCCCACCGGCCGCAGCGGCGGCCTCGTCGAGCGCCTCCTGCGGCGAGGCGTCACGAAAATGGAACGTCGTGCCGCCCTCCATCTCCAACGACCCGCGCGGGTGGTGGGTGAGCACGAAGACCGGGGTGTGAAACGGAGGGTTCTCACCCCACCAGCCACGCCAGTCCGGATCGTCCTGCCAGCCGGGCGGGCCGAACTTGCCGGCGCCCATGATCTCCACGCCGACCCCCTCCCACGATCGTGCGGCGACGTCGTCGTCGATCCCTGTCGCGCCCTGCGTGTCGTCGTGCAGGCCGGTCTGCAGATGCAGGCCGGCGAACGTCCGCGTGTCGATCAGCCACTGCAGCAGACGCTGGCCCGCGTGCCCGAACGGCGCCTCCGCGCTCTGACCGTCGCCTGTCCCGAAGCCGTCCAGCGAGACGCCCAGCAGAGCCCGGACACGCACGGCCGCGGCCCTACTGCGCGCGCAGGCGGCGGAACTCGCGCCGGAAGGACTCCGGCCGGCCCCAGGTCTGGATGACCTCGACGCGACCGCTGGTCGCCTTGCGCAGCATCAGCTCGCCGTCGATGCCCGCGTCGTCGAGCAGCTTCAGCGACGTGTGCACGGCCTCGGGCGAGGCGGCGTGGCCGAAGCGGTGCGCGACGAGCAGCCGCCAGTGCCAGTCGTGGTGCGAGTACGGCTGGGCGTTGCAGATGACCATGAAGGTCGCCGCCTGGACGTAGCGCTCCTCGTCGAAGATCCGCAGGTCCAGCTCGAGGTCGGTCCAGTCGTCGGGGAACGAGTCGACGATCTCCTGGAACGTGTCGGCGAGGGCCATCGCGCGGGAGCATATCCTCGGGTTCGATGCAGACGCTGCTCGTCGACCGCTCGGAGCGCGGGCGGCTGGCGCTCGCCGGCGCCGACCGCAAGGCGTTCCTCAACGGCCAGGTCACCAACGACGTCGAGGCGCTCGAGCCCGGTCGCGGCTGCTACGCGGCGTTCCTCACGCACAAGGGCAAGATGCTCGGCGACGTGCGCGTGCTCGACGTCGGCGAGGGCGGCCGCGACGAGGCCGAGCTGCTGCTCGACACCGAGCGCGTCGCGCTGCAGGCGCTGTTCGACCTGATCCGCCGCTTCTCGCTCGGCCACCGCGTCGAGCTGCGCAAGCGCACGCTGGAGACGGCGCAGCTCTCGCTGGTCGGGCCGGACGCGCGCGCGATCGCCGGCGCCGGCGACCTGCCCGAGGCCGAGCACGCCCACGTCGAGGCGCAGATCGCCTCGCGGCCCGTGCGCCTGGTGGCGACCGCCGACGGCGTCGACGTGCTGTGCGCCGCGGACGACGCCGAGACGGTCGCCGCGGCGCGGCGCGCCGCCGACGCCGTCGACGCGCCCGAGGAGCGCGCCGAGGTGCTGCGCGTCGAGGCCGGACGGCCGCGCTACGGCGTCGACATCGACGACAGCGTGATCCCCCAGGAGGCCGGGCTCAACGAGCGCG
>DASZVK010000245.1:0-18386 GCA_035547175.1 Solirubrobacteraceae bacterium | reverse complement strand
GGCTCCGGCACGCGGCTGGTCGTGCCCTACCTCGACGCGCTCGCGGCCGCCGGCGAGCTGCCGGGCGGCGACGCCCGAGTGGCGGCCGACGCCGCCGTCGAGCTGATCGCCGGGGCGATCGAGCCCCGTGCGCGCGACGATCGCGAGCGCCGTCGCGCCGCCCTGCGCGACGAGGTCCGCCGTCACATCCGCGGCCGCCTCGGCGACCCGCTGCTGTCGATCCAGTCGATCGCTTGCGCGCATGCGATGTCCATCCGCGCGCTGCACGCGCTGTTCGAGGGCAGCGGCGAGTCGGTCATGCGGACCGTGCGCGCCGAGCGCCTGCGCCGCTGCCGCCAGGACCTCGAGCGTCCCGACTCCGGCACGGTCTCGGAGATCGCGCTGCGCTGGGGACTCGGCGGCTCGGCGCACTTCTCGCGCGTCTTCAAGCGTGAGTTCGGCCTGCCGCCGAGCGACGTGCGCGCCGCCGCGCTGGCGCGTCAGTCCTCGGGGACGTTGCGCGCGACCGTGTAGGAGATCAGCAGCGGCACCGTCAGCCAGAAGATCGCGATCGACAGCGTCAGCACCAGCAGCGGGCCGCCGCGCGTGTGGTTGCGGATGAACGTGTACTCGATCAGCCCCGCCAGGACGCCGTAGACGAGGATCAGCCAGCGGCCGACCGTCAGGAAGCGGCTCCAGGCGAAGCCCTCCACCAGCCGCACCGACGCGTACGCGGTCAGCAGCAGCACGCCCGAGGCGATCACGAGGATCCACGGCAGCGTCAGCGGGACGCTGCGCGGCAGGTGCGACACCTGGTAGATCGTGCCGATCAGGATCAGGACGAGCGCGCCGACGCCGAGCGCCAGCACCGGCGGCTCGCGGCGCGCGCTCATCCGCTGGCCACCTTGGTCATGATCACGAGCGTCGCCACCTGGCCGAGGCCGATCACGCCGGTGGTGTAGATGAAGCGCTGCATCAGCCGGCCGATGACCTGCGGGTTCGGCCTGCGCTTGCGCAGCTCGAACAGGACCGCGACGTTGGCGGGCTCCATGACGCCCAGCGCGACGATCGCCAGCGCGCCGACGACGATGTAGGAGGCGACGATCCAGTCGTGGTTCATGTAGCTGCTGTCGACCGTGCCGAGGTGGCGGCCGAGCTGCCAGCCCGCGGCCAGCGTGCACGTCACCGCGACCGGCATGATCACGGCGATCTTCGGCATCAGCCGCCGCGTCAGCTCCATCCGGCCCTCGAGCGTCATCGTCCCGAGGATCGGCCCGAGCAAGAGGCCGAGGAACAGGTCCATGATCGTCCAGAAGGCGCCGAACGCGACGTGGAAGAACTCGAGCGGCCAGAGCTTGTCGACGGCGATCGCGACGATCAGCAGGGCGAGCACCAGCGCGCCGGCCCACACCAGGCGGATCGGGACGATCGTGTCGGGGATGCGGGCCTCGACGATGCGCGGCCCGCCGTGCGGGGGCTCGGCGCGCGCGCCGGGCGGCGCGGGGGCATCGATGACGTCGGCCATGGCACGACCCTATCGGGCCGGGCGGCGCGCGTGGAAGAAGTCGCGCAGCAGCTGGGCGCATTCCTGCGCGCGCACGCCGCCGATCACCTCGGGGCGGTGGTTGAGGCGCGGCTCGGCGAGGACGTCGAGCACCGATCCCGCGGCGCCCGCCTTGGGGTCCGCGCAGCCGTAGACCACGCGCGGCACGCGCGCCAGCACGATCGCGCCCGCGCACATCGCGCACGGCTCGAGCGTGACGAACAGGGTCGCGTCCAGCACGCGCCACGAGCGCAGCGCGGCGGCCGCGCGGCGCAGCGCGAGCAGCTCCGCGTGCGCGGTCGGATCGCGGCGCAGCTCGCGCTCGTTGTGACCGGCGCCGAGCAGCTCGCCGTCGGCGTCGCGGACGACGACGGCGCCGATCGGCACGTCGTCGTGCGCGAGCGCGAGCCTGGCCTCCTGCAGGGCGAGGCCCATCCCGGCGTCCAGGCTCATAGCGTGGTGCATGATGCCGAACAGGTCCCGCGCGGCGCGCGCCGGCTCCGGCTCCAGTCCCGTCCATGCACACCCCCCGTCTCCTCGTCGCGGCCGTGGCCGCCATCGGCCTCGTCGCGCCGTCGGCTGCGGCGGCGCACGTGCGCTTCCACGGGCCGCTCGCGCACGTCGCGGACTACGTCCCCGACGATCCCGGGCGCGGCGCCGTCCCGGGCGGCTGGGCGCGCGTGCAGTGGAACTTCACCGGCCCGTTCGGGGTCAACGCGCCGGCCGCCTGGCAGAACCTGATCGACGCGGGCGCGCCCGGGGGCCGCGGCGTGATCGTCGCCGTGCTCGACACCGGCGTCGCCTACGCCGACCACGGCAGGCGCCTGCGCTCGCCCGACCTCAAGCCGTCGAGCTTCGTGCGCGGCTACGACTTCGTCGACCACGACCCGATCCCCGAGGATCGCGAGGGCCACGGGACCCACGTCGCCTCGACGATCGTCGAGGCGACCGACAACGGCTACGGCCTGACGGGCCTCGCCTACGGCGCGCGCGTGATGCCCGTGCGCGTGCTCGACAGCCACGGCGAGGGCGACGCGGCGACGATCGCCCGTGGCGTGCGCTTCGCCGTCGACCACGGCGCGCAGATCATCAACATGTCGCTCGAGTTCACCGACGTCGTCGCCTCGGACATCCCGTCGCTGATCTCGGCGATGCGCTACGCCTACCACCGCGGCGTCCTGGTCGTCGCCGCCGCGGGCAACGAGAGCGACGGTCGCGTCGACTACCCGGCCCGCAGCCCGTACGCGATCGCCGTCGGCGCGACGACCGAGCACGGCTGCCTGTCGCAGTTCTCCAACACGGGGCCCGGCCTCGACGTCGTCGCGCCCGGCGGCGGCGCCGACGCGATCGACGCCGACCCGACCTGCGACGCCGACGGCCCGCCCGGCCACGACATCTACCAGGTGACCTACACCAGCCAGATCACGCGGCACTTCGGCATCCCCGGCGGCTACGAGGGCACGTCGATGGCCACGCCGCACGTGTCGGCGACGGCGGCGCTGGTGATCGCCAGCGGCGTGCTCGGCGCGCGCCCGACGCCGACGGCGCTGCGCGAGCGCCTCGAGGGAACCGCGCGCGACCTCGGCCCGCCTGGCTACGACCATCGCTTCGGCTGGGGTCTGATCGACGCCGCCGCGGCGACCGCTCCCGGCGGCCCGCTGCGCCCGAAGCGTCGCTAGCGCAGGATCGCGTTCGCCTCGAGGCCGAGGCGGACGCGGCCATAGGACTCGGCGTACTCGTCCCAGCGGTGGGTGAAGTGCTTCATGCCCGCCTCGACGTCCGAGACCCTCCTCCACATCGGAGACGTCGCCGCCATGGTGGCGGTGCCGCTCGCGTCGTACAGGCGGGTGATGGCACGCCGAGCCAGCTCGGCGGTGTAGCACTGATGGAGCCTGATCGTCGCTCGCTGCTCGGGCGTGAGCGACGCCCGTCGCGCGCCGAGCTCGAGAAGCTCGCGCTGGCCGGCGCGGGCGAGCCACGTCGCCGCGTCGATCTCGGCGGCCGACTCGCCGATGCGGAGCTGCAGCGTGGCCTTCGACGCCCGGCTCGCCGCGGTCAGGCTGTCCTTGCTGACCTGCATCTGCTCGCAGAACTCGTCCAACGCTCCACGGGCGGCCCCCACCAATGGGGCGGCCCCCACGAATCCCGTCGCCATCGCGGGCGGCATCCCGTACGAGGCCCGCCCATAGCGCTCGATCGCCGGGCCGTGCTCGGCACCGTCCATGTCGAGCACGCGATGGTCGGGCACGAAAACGGGCTCGTCGATGGCCAGGCTCTTGCTGCCCGTGCCCTTGAGGCCCATCACGAACCAGGTGTCCTGCACCTGCACGTCGTCGCGCGGGACCACGAGGAGCGAGACCAGCGCGTCGGCGGTCCGCTCGACGCCCGGCAGCGTCGCTCCGAGCAGCACCCAATCCGCATGGTCGACGCCGCTCGAGAAGCTCCAGCGGCCCGACAGGCGCCAGCCGCCCTCGGCACGCTCGGCGATCGCGCCGCCCGGGTTGTAGCCACTGGAGATGATCGTGTCCGCGCCACGGGCGAAGACCTCGGCCTGGCCCTCCTCCGACAGGTACCCGGTGAACCAGGAGTGCAGGGTCCAGATCTGCCAGCACCAGCCGACCGACGCGCAGCCGCGGCCGATCTCGTACGCGACGTCGAGCATCGTGTCCAGGTCGACGTCATGTCCGCCGAGCGCGGCCGGAGGCCCCAGCGAGAGGAGCTGCGCCTCGCGCAGCGCGTCGACCACGTCGACCGGCAGCGAGCGCAGCTCGGCCGCCTCGGCCGAGCGCTCGGCGAGGAGGGGCGCCAGCTCGCGGGCGCGGCGGACGAGATCGGCGGCGAGATCGTCGCCCGCACGCCCATGACCCGATGCGACCGTGGATGACATCGCTCTGCGCTCCGTGTGAGACCTGCCGTCTAGGACCGGGCCGGAGGCCTTCGCGACACCCAGGTCCGGTGGAACTTCTCGACTCCCGAGCGGACGAGCTCCAGGGGATCGCGTGCCCAGAGCGAGTCCGGGTAGCTGGCTCCGAACATGCCGTCGTCCGACATGACCTCGAGCTCGTACCAGCCGCGGTAGCCGGCGGCGTCGAGCGCGCCGAGGATCCCGGCCACGTCGGCGATGCCATCGCCCGGGAGGACGCGATCGCACCAGCTGCGCGTCGGCTCCCGCCGGTCGTTGACGTGCACGCCCGCGATCCGGTCGACGTGGCGGGCGATGTCCTCCAGCAGCCCGTCCGTGTCCCACAGGTGCCAGACGTCGAACATGATCGCGCCGTTTCGCGCCCCCGCGTCGTCGAGGAACCGCACCGTGTCGGGGATGCTGGTCAGGAACGAGTACTCGGCGGCGATGGACGAGTGCATCGGCTCGACCGCGAGCTTCGCCCCGATGTCGTCGGCCGCCCGCGCCACGCGCGCGAAGCCGTCCACGGCGATCTCCCAGGCACGGTCGGGCCCGAGGTCGCCGGCCGGCCCGGTGACGCACACGATCGTCCCCGGCTCGAACGCCTCGAGCCCGCGGATCGAGCGGCACATGACCTCGACGCGGGCGGCCGGATCGAGGATCGGCTGGCCGGCGCCCGCGGACCCCTCGACGAGCGGGATCACCGAGGGGATCGACGGGAACGCGAACGCGGCCGTCAGGCCACTGTCGCGAAAGCGCGCCACGTCCTCGGGGCCCGGGATCTCGCACCCCCCGAGCTTGAGATCGGGGTCGATGCCGATCCCGGCCGCGCCTGCGGCGCGATAGACGTCGAGGTCCTCGGCGAACGACAGGTGCGGCGTCGTGTACTCGCCGACCGAGAGGGCCGGCGCCGGCTCTCCGACGGGCGCGGCCGTCACGTGGTCACCTTGGCCTTCTCGCCCAGGTAGCTGGACACCAGCAGGTCGCGATCGCCGCGCAGCACCTCGGCGTCGTCGGTGAGGGCGATCTCGCCGTGAGCGAGCACGTAGCCGCGGTCGGCGCACTCGAGCGCGAGGTTGATGTGCTGCTCGACCAGCAGCACCGCGCAGCCGCTCTCCTTCGCGTACTCCCGCACGACCGGCAGCAGCCGTTCGACGATCACGGGCGCCAGCCCCAGGCTGAGCTCGTCGAGCAGCATGAGCTGCGGGCGCCGCGCCAGGGTGCGACCGACCGCGAGCATCTGCTGCTCGCCGCCGGAGAGCAGGCCCGCGCGACGGCCGCGCAACTCGGCCAGGGCGGGGAAGTGCGCGAACGCGACGTCCGGATCGAGCTTCTCCCCCTGGTACCTCAGGCGGAAGTGCTCGGCGACGGTGAGGCCGTAGAAGAGCCCGCGCCCGTCCGGGACGTGCGCGATGCCGAGCCGAGCCCGGTTGGGCGGGCTGACGCTCGCGAGATCGTGGCCGTCGTAGCGAACCTGTCCGCTCATCGGCCGGACCACCCCCGAGATGGTCCGCAGGGTCGTGGTCTTGCCGGCGCCGTTGGCTCCGAGCAGCGCGACCACCTCGCCGCGACCGACCGTCAGGCTGACGTCGCGGATCACGGCGGCGTGGTCGTAGCCCGCGGTCAGGCCGTCGAGCTCGAGCACGGGAGCGGCGGCCGCGTCGGTCATCGGGCCTCCTGGAGCTCGGTGGAGGCGCCGCCCAAGTAGGCGGCGACGACGGTCGGATCCCTGCGCACGTCGTCGGGCGTCCCGCGGGCGATCACGCGGCCGAAGTCGAGCACCACGATGTAGTCGCAGATGCTGAGCACGAGCCCCATGTCGTGGTCGATGAGCAGCGTGGCGATGCCGGAGTCGACGACCCGCCGCAGGCGGCGGCCCAGGTCCTCGCTCTCGGTGGTGTCGAGGCCGGCGGCCGGCTCGTCGAGGAGGAGCAGCCGGGGACGGGCCGCGAGCGCACGGGCCACGCCGACGAGCTTGCGCTGGCCCTGGGGCAGGTCCCCGGGGCGCGCGTCGATCATGGACTCGATGTCCAGCAGCCGCAGCGCGTCGTGGACGGCCTCCGGGAGTGGCGGCGGACGCCACACCGCGCCCTTGACCGACTGCCAGAGGCTCGGGTGCTCCGCCGACACCTCGAGGTTCTTGCCGACGCTCAGGTCGTCGAAGAGCTCGATCGTCTGCCACGTCCGTGCCAGCCCCTGGCGTGCCCGCGCGTGGGGCGGGAGGGCCGAGAGGTCGATCCCGTCGAGCAGCATCCGTCCGGCGGCCGGCACGAAGCCCGTGACCGCGTCGATGAACGTCGTCTTGCCCGCGCCGTTGGGCCCGATGAGCCCGACGAGCTGACCCTCGCGGACCTCGATGTCGACGTCATCGAGCGCCTTGACGCCGCCGAAGCTCACCGAGACGCCGGTCGCCTCGAGCACCACGCTCACGGTCGGCCTCCCGCGCGGTCGAGGCGCGTCGCGTGCCCCGTACGGACCCCTGGCGTCACTGTCTCTCCTCTTTCCGCGCGCGATCCGCACGCGATGTCGGCCTTGCCGGCGCCAACCTAGTTGCCAGACCGGTCAGCAGTCAAGCAGATGGCCAGATGGTATACCAGACTCTATGATGCGATCAGCGGACGCCCGCGCGAAACGCGGCGGCACATGCTCCCGACGTCCGTCGGCACCGAACATCCATGCGGATCACCGATATCGACGTCGTGCTGCACGAGCGGACCGCGTCGCCGGCGCTCGCCGTCTTCGGCGTGACCGACGGCAACCTGCCGCTGGGCGTCCTGACGATCCACACCGACGAAGGCGTCGAAGGCCACAACTTCCTGAGCTTCCCGGGACCCGGGCCCGAGTCCATCGCCCGGCAGATCGTCACCTACCTCAAGCCGCTGCTCGTCGGCCGCGACCCGCTCGACATCGGCGCGCTCGGCGCCCTGATGACCCAGCGCGACCGCTTCGTCGACCCGATCGCGATCGGGACGATCGACGTCGCGCTGTGGGACATCGCCGGCAAGGTCGCCGGGCTGCCGGTGCACCGGCTCCTGGGAACGGTGCGCGACAGGATCCCCGTCTACTACTCGTCGGGCATGCACGAGCGCCCGGAGGACTACGCCGAGGAGGCCCGCCACTGGCAGGACCTCGGCTGGCGCGGCTACAAGCTCCATCCGCCGAGCGCGCCGTGGTCGACCACCTCGGAGCGACGCTCGCTGCAGCGGGACATCGACGCGTGCATGGCCGTCCGCGACGCGGTCGGCGACGAGATGGAGCTGATCCTGGACGCGAGCTGGGCGTACAGCTACCCCGAGGCGCTCGCCGTGGGCCACGTGATCCAGGAGCTCCGCTACGCCTGGTACGAGGACCCCCTGCACGCCGAGGACATCTACGGCTACACCAAGCTCAAGCGCTATCTGCACATCCCGATCCTCGCCACCGAGACCACGCTCGGCGGCCTGTACGCGCTGCCCCAGTGGATCGTCCAGCAGGCGACCGACGCGCTGCGCGGCGACGTCGTGCTCAAGGGCGGGATCACCGGGATGATGAAGATCGCCCATCTCGCGGAGGCGTTCCGCATGAGCTGCGAGGTGCACGACGCCTACAACGCGATGAACAACGTCGCCTCCCTGCACGTGGTGATGGCGATCCCGAACTGCGACTGGTTCGAGGTGCTCGGCTTCAACCGCGCCGGCTGTCACAGCCTCGAGCACCTCAACTACGGGCTCGGCGACCCGATCGAGATCGACGACGAGGGCTTCGCCCACGCGCCCACCGCCCCGGGGCTCGGCGTCGAGATCGATTGGGAGCTGATCGACTCGGCGCGCGCCGGCGTGATCCGCTGACGATCAGGCGCCCAGGGCGGTCAACCGGCCGACCTCGGCCTCGTCCAGCTCGAGCGTGGCCGACGGGAGCAGCTCCTCGAGCTGGTCGACCGTTCTCGCGCTCGCGAGCGGCGCGGCGATCCCGGGCTGGGCGCGCAGCCACGCGAGCGACACGGCGGCCACGGTCGTCGAGTGCGCCGCTGCGATCTCGTCCAGCGCGTCGAGGACGGCAAGCGAGCGAGCGTCGAAGCCGTCGGTCCAGCCGAAGCCGCCCCGCGGGCTCGTCACGTCGCGTCCGGGACGGTACTTGCCGGTCAGGAAGCCGCGCGCCAGCCCGAAGTACGGGAAGACGGCGACGCCCTCGCGCAGGCAGAGGCCCGACAGCGCCTCGTCGAGCTCCCGCCGCTCGAGGAGGTTGTGGTGCACCTGGACGGCCTCATAGCGCGCGAGCCCCTCGGCATCGGAGACCGCCAGGGCCTCAGCGAGGCGCTCGGCGCCGTAGCCGCAGGCGCCGAGATGACCGACCACGCCCGCGCGGACCAGCGCGTCGAAGGCACCGAGGGTCTCCGTCAGCGGCGTGTCGGCGTCGTCGATGTGCGCGTAGTAGACGTCGATGCGATCGGTCTGCAGCCGCTCCAGCGAGGCCTTCGCCGCGTCGCGGATCGTCGAGGCGCTCAGGTTGCCGTCGAGCTGGCCCACCTTGGTCGCGATCACGAGCTCGTCGCGATTGCCCCTGGCCTGCATCCAGCGCCCGATGATCGTCTCGGACTCGCCGCCCGAGTTCCCCTCGACCCACATCGAGTAGCTGTCGGCGGTGTCGATGAAGTTGCCGCCGGCGGCGACGTACGCGTCGAGCAGCTCGAAGGACGCCGCCTCGTCGGCGGTCCAGCCGAAGACGTTCCCGCCGAGGCAGAGCGGGAAGACGTCGAGCGACATGGTCGTCGCGCGGATCACGCGGCCTCCTCCGTCGAAGCTCGGCGCCGCGCCATCGGCGACGGCGCGGCACGCCGGTCGCGGACGCCGGAGGAGGAGTGCCGGGCGCCCACGACGACCGCCCGCAGCACCATGCGGCGCCCGGACGTCGACGTCGGACGACTCTGGTTGGGCGGCATGGTCATAAGCTATCAGTCATCAGACCAAAGCGGGCGGCGTGGGCCTCGTGATAGCCTGGCCTGGTTCGACCACCACATGGCCATACCGTGCTGTGGCCCGGTACGCAGAGCCGAGGAGGCGCATGTACAAGCTCGCCGGCGTCATCAGATTCCCCCGCGAGAAGACGGCATCCGAGTCGCAGGCGTACTGGCGTGACGTGCACGGGCCGCTGACCAGCGTGGTCGAGCCGGTCATCGCCTACGCGCAGAACCACGTCCTGGGACCCGACCCGGTCGACGTGCCGAGCGGCGGCGGCGAGGCCCTCTTCGACGGCTACGCCTGTCAGTGGTTCGCCGACGAGGAGACCGCCGAGGCGACCGTGGCGACGCCCCAGTGGCAGGAGGTGGTGGCCGACGGCGCCGTCTTCCAGGACACCGACTGGACGATGGCCGGGCCGGTCGTCGAGCACGTCGTGCTCGACGGCCCGCTCGCGCCGTTCAAGATCGTCCGCGTCGGCTCGTTCGGCGACGCCGTCGGCGGCGAGGACCGCCGTCGCGCCTGGCTGGACGCGACGGGCCCGCTCGTGGCGAGCCTGCCCGGCGTCGCGCGCTACGTCCAGGACCACGGCCTCGAGGTCACCGGAGGGCGCGACGGGGCGTTCGCGGTGCTCGACGAGCTGTACTTCGAGGACGAGGACGCCTATCGCGCGGCGAGGGCCTCGCCCGAGTGGGACGCGGTCCACGCGAGCGAGCGTCCGCTGTTCGAGTCCGGATGGCTCTGGAGCGCGGTCGTCCGCGAGTACGTCCTGAAGGGCCACGCCGACGGCCGGTCCTGACCGGCGAGGAGAGCAACGCGACCCAGGCGCCCGGCGCGCCTGGAGGTTCACGGAGGAGAGAGATGGCGACAGACGAGATCGGCTCGCTTCGGGAGGAGCTCGCGCAGCTCCGCGCCCAGGTGCGGGAGCTGTCGGACCGCCAGGCGATCCGCGACTGCCTGCACCGGTTCAGCAAGGGGCTCGACCGGCTGGACAAGGACCTGATCGTGTCCGCGTTCCACCCCGACGCCGTCGACCATCACGGCGCGTTCTTCGGAGGCCGCGAGGAGTTCGCCGCCTGGGTCGACAACCTGCTGGGCAACGAGTGGGACAGCTCCCTGCACCTGCTCGACGTCAACAACGTGCGGATCGACGGGGACACGGCCCGCTCGGAGTGCTACGTCCTCTTCAGCCAGCGCCGGATCGACGGGGAGGGGATCGACTTCGGCGGAGCGCGCTATCTCGACGAGCTGACCCGCGTCGACGGCGAGTGGCGGATCTCCAAGCGCAAGCTGGTCATCGACTGGACGGGACGGGCGCCCGCGATGGTCTTCGCAGACATCCCCGAGTACCAGACCGGCACGCGCGGGCACGAGGACCCCTCCTACCACCCCCTCGTCCTCACGCCGCCCGGGAGCTAGGCGGACGCGGCCTCAGCCGCGGTCGCGCTCCCGGCCGATCCGGGGATCGGACTCGGGCGCCGCCGCGATCGTCGCCGCGGCGATCGCCTCGATCGCGGCGTCGATGAGCTCAAGGACGTTCCCGTCCGGGTCCGCCACGTAGACGTTGCCGATGCCTCCCGCCGAGCGCGGAGCCGGCCACAGGCGGCGACCGCCGGCACGCTCGACCCGCTCGAGGGCGGCGTCGACGTCATCGACGCGCATCGCGAGATGCGGCAGGCGGCGCTCGTCGCGTCGCCTCGCCCAGTCGGGCATGTCCGGGCCGACGAACTCGAACAGCTCCAGCGCGCCACCGTCGAACCCGACGAGGCAGTGCCGGAAGCGCGTGCCCGCCGGGCCGCCCATGACCTCGGAGGCGATGGCCCACTCGAGCAGCGGCCGCGTCAGGATCCGGCCGCCGAGCGCGTCCACGTAGAACGCAGTCGCTCGCTCGATGTCGTCCGTGGCCAGGCCGACGTGATGGAAGGCCGCCGTCACGACGGGCTCGGCAGGAGGGTGTCGTCGCCTGCGCCAGTGGCGGCGATCGCCTCGGCGATGGTCGCGAGGAGATCCTCTCCCAGCCGCAGGTCGACCGCCGCGAGCCAGTCGTCGACGTACGCCGGCCGCCGGCCGCCGACGATCGCCCCCGTCACCCCGGGCTGCGCCAGGACCCAGGCGCAGGCGAGCGCGCTCAGCGTGGTGCCCAGCTCGACGGCGAGCGGCCGCAGGCGGTCGACGAGCGCGAGCGCCCGGCCGAGTCGCGGCTCCTGGAAGTCCGGCCACAGGCGCGCACGCGCGTCGTCCGCCGGCAGGGCCTGCAGCCGCGCCCGGTCGTAGGAGCCGCTCAGCAGCCCGGTGGCGAGCGGCGAGTACGCCAGGACGGCGGTGCCGTGCCGCTCGCACCACGGCGCCAGCGAGCGCAGCCCGCCCCGGACCAGCAGGGAGAGCGACGTCTGCATGGAGTCGACGTGGCGCTCGGCCTCGCAGCGGGCGAGGAGCTCGTCGTCGAAGTTGCAGACGCCGATCCACCGCGCCTTGCCCTCGTCGACCAGCTCGGCGAGCGCGCCCCACGTCTCCTCCACCGGCGTGCCCGTCTCGTCGTCCGGCCAGTGCAGCTGGAGGAGGTCGAGGCGCTCGACGCCGAGCCGGCGGAGGCTCTGCTCGCATTCGCGGTGCAGCGTCGCCCGACGCCCGTCGGGAACGTACCGCGAGCCGTCCCACGGAACGCCGCACTTCGTGAAGACGAGCACCTCCTCGCCGATCCGATACGGCTCGAGCGCGCGGCGCACGATGTCCTCGGAGTGCCCGAGGCCGTACGCCGGCGCGGTGTCGATCCAGTTGATCCCGGCCTCGACGGCACGGCGGATCGCCGCGATGGACTCGTCGTCGGCGACGCGCCCGAGGCCGTTGGGGCCGTCGGACCCGCCGACCGCCCACGCCCCGAAGCCCACCGGGGTGATGCCGGCGAGGCTCAATGGCCGACGAGGCCGCCGAACAGCTCCGACTCGCTGGTCACGAAGTTGTCCGCCTGCAGCTGCGGGTTCTCGATCGGCACCGGCCGCTGCTCGACGCCCAGCTCGCGGCGGACGATGTTCGCGCCGCGCGCCGTGGCCGCCGACTTGTAGAGGGCGATCAGCCGCCCCGCCCCGCCGCGTCCGAAGCCGCAGTCGCTCGTCAGCACGAGCTTGTCCGGCTCGACCGCGTCGAGGGCCGTCCGCACCGTCGCCGCGACCTCCTCGGCCGTCTCGACCTGCAGCGTGCGGTGGCTCACGACGCCGAGCGCGACCTTGCGCTTCATGCTGCCCTTGTAGGGCTTCAGCAGCTCGGCGATCTCCTCGACGTGACCGTCGGTCTCGATCGTCCAGACGTCCGCGTTGATGCGCTCGAGGTAGAGCTCCACGCAGTTCGCGTACGTGCCCGCGCGGTCGATCCCGCGCTGCATGTTGGCGCTGCCCCAGCAGGTGTGGACCCAGACCTCGACGCCGTCGAGGCCCTCGACCTCGCGGTTGAAGGCGTCGACGAGCACGTCCAGCAGCCGCGTGTTCTCGGCGTGGTACGAGGAGACGAAGTGCAGCAGCGGCTCCTCGATCTGGATGACCTTGCAGCCGGCGGCGGCGAGGGCCCGGAGCTCCTCGTTCATCGCCACCGCCATGTCCCAGATCATCTGCTCGCGGTCGTCGTCGTCGTACGGCGCGCCGTTGATGTCGAGGAACATCGGGAACTGCTGGCTGCTCACGGTCCCGAACATGACCGGCTTGCTCGTCCGCGCCTGGGCGAGGCGCCAGATCTTCGCGTACTCCAGCGGCGTCTCCGGATCCGGCTCCACCTTGCCGGTCACCTGCGGCCAGCGCCAGGCGGACCAGACCTCGTTGAGGATCTCGCCGGGGCCGAAGGCCGGCAGCTCCTCGTAGAGCTTCTGGTGATCGCCCTCGAGGCCCTTCCAGCGCTCGAGCACGTAGCTGATCCAGCCCTGGCCGCCGACGTAGGTGTCGTGGAAGTAGTCGCCGTGGGTCAGGATGTCGAGGCCGGCCCGCTCCTGCTCGTCGAGCATCGCCGACAGGGCGTCGGTGAACTGCTCGCGGAACGGCATGTCCTGCATGGCCTTGGAGATGCTGCGCCCATGCAGCGTCTCCGTGTACCAGGCGGGCCTCGGCCAGGAGCCCGTCGTCGTGGTCGGCAGGATCAGGTCGGCGGTTGCCGTGAACATCGGGTCACTCTCCAGTCGATTGCGGTGTCGCCGCCGTCGGCGCTGCTTCGGTCTCCGCGAACGCCGACAGCGCGTCCCATGCCTCGGACAGGCGCGCGAGGTGCGCGGCGGCGCCGCACAGGCCGCCGTCCATCGTCAGGACGCTCAGATGGGTCGCGCCGAGGTCGCGCCACATCTCGGCCGACGCGGCCCAGCCGCCGGGCTCGCCCGTGGTCACGTCGACCACGGGGTCGAGGCCGAAGGCGGCGGCGTCGCGCCCGGCCGCGGCGACCCACTCGCGGACCTGCGCGATCGTCGCCGCCCAGTCGCGTCCGGGAAGCGGCTCGAGCGGGAACCATCCGTCCCCCAGCCGCGCGGCGCGTCGCACGGCGCGCGGCGAGCTGCCGCCGATCCAGATGGGCACGGGGCGCTGCACGGGAAGCGGGTTGATCCCCGCGTCGGTCACCGAGTGCCAGCGCCCGCGGAAGCGCACCGACGGCTCGGCCATCAGGCGCCGCAGCAGCAGGACCTGCTCCTCGAAGCGCTCCCCCCGGCCGGCGAACTCCATGCCGAGCGCCTCGAACTCGACCGCGTTGTATCCCAGCCCGACGCCGAAGCGCAGCCGGCCGCCGGAGAGCACGTCGATCTGCGCCGCCTGCTTGGCGACGAGCGCCGTCTGCCGCTGCGGCAGCACGATCACGCCGCTGACCAGCTCGAGGCCGGGCACGACCCCGGCCAGGAAGCCGAAGAGGACGAAGACCTCGTGGAAGATCGACTCGTGGTCGTACGGCCAGGGCCAATCGGGCCGGCTCGCCCGATCGGCGCCCAGCACGTGGTCGTATGCCCGGATGTGGCGAAAGCCGATCTCGGCGACGCCCTGGGCATACGCGCGCACGTCCACGGGATCCGCGCGCAGCTCCGTCTGCGGGAAGATCACGCCTATGCGCATCGCCACGCGCCGGTCATGAGCGGGCCACCGTCGACCAGTTGTGGACCAGGTGCTCGGCGGTCCGCCATGCGGTGGCCTGGACCGTGAGCGTCGGGTTGTAGCCCCCCGCCGTGGGGAACACGGACGCCCCCAGGATGCCGAGGTTGGGCGCCTCGTGGGAGAGCCCGTGACGGTCGACGACGGAGGCGTCGGGGTCGTCGCCCATGCGGGTGCCGCCGAACGCGTGCCTCCCGTCGACCGCCGCGAGGCGGCGCAGCCACGTCCTGGTCGCCCCCGCGGCCTGCAGCCACGCCTCCATCTTGCCGGCCATGAAGCGCGCGGCGTTCGCCTCGTTGGCGCGCACCGCGTGGGTCACCCGCGCCACGGGCAGCCCGAGCGGATCGGTGACCGCGGGGTCGAGGTCGATGAGCTGGTCCTCGTAGGTCAGCGCGTCGATCTGCGCGTACATCGACCCGACCGACCCCGCCTGCGTGCGCATCCATCGCTTCCACTCCGAGCCCCAGCGCCGCATCTCCGGCGGGACGTGCTCGGTCGCGGTCTCGATCGGCTTGATCTGCTGGAGCGCCATCAGCAGCGCACCGCCGATGAAGCCCAGGCCGGCGTGGTCGAACGCGTCGCCGTTCCAGTCGTCCACGCAGAGGCCCTGACCGCCCGACGAGCCGTTGAGGCGGTTCAGCGACGTGCCCTCGAACAGCCCGAACGCGCACGGCATCACGTGGGCGGTGAAGTGCCGGCCGACCTGGCCGTGGTTGTTGGCGAGGCCGTTCGGATACACCCGCGAGACCGACAGGAGCAGCAGGCGCACGTTCTCGAAGACGTACCCGCCGACCAGGACCACGGCCGCCGGCTGAAAGCGCTCCTGCCCGTCCTTGACGTAGCGAACGCCGGTCGCGAGCCCCTCGCCGTCGACCTCGATCGACACCGCCCGCGCCCCCGTCTCGACGCGCAGCCGGCCGGTCGACTCCGCCCGCCGGATCACGTTGACCTCCGGAGACCCCTTCGCGCCGACGTAGCAGCCGTTGTTCTTGCAGTACCCGCAGTACGTGCAGGCGGCACGGCCGTCATAGGGCACCGAGTTGATCGCAGCGGGAGCCGGATATGGATGCCAGCCCAGCGAGCTCGCGGCCCCGCTCAGGAGGTCGAGCCAGCCGGTGGACCGCAGCGGCGGCATCGGGTACTCGCGGCTGCGCGGGCCCTCGAAGGGATTGCCCGCGGTCGATGGCACGCCCGCCACGTTGCCGGCGGTCCCGGAGACCCCGACGGCGTGCTCGACCAGGTCGTAGTACGGCTCGAGCTCCTCGTAGGAGATCGGCCAGTCCGCGACGGTCGACCCGCGCGGGATCGCGTCGGCGCCATAGCGCTCGATCGTGCGGCTGCGCGCCTCGAAGTGCCAGGGCAGCAGCCGGAAGCTGACCCCGTCGTAGTGGACCGTCGATCCCCCAACCGCGTTGACCATGAGGATCGGCCACGGCGGCGGCCCCGCCTCATCGGACGCTCGCTCGCGCCAGGTCGGCCGCTCGCCTCGCGCCTTGGGCCCGACCAGCCAGCCCCGGATGTCGTTGCGGATCTCGTCCAGCGACATCATGTCCGCGGCGACCCGTTCGCCGGCCTCGAGGCCGACCACGCTCAGGCCCGCGTCCGTGAGGACGTCCGCGGCGATGCCGCCGGCAGCTCCCATGCCGACGATCACCACGTCCGTCGAGGGCGACGCGGTGGGCATCTACCGCGACGGCCCGGGCGTGAGCCGCTGGTCGGCGGCATCCCATTCGTGTCGCGGGCCCCCATAGCCGAGCCATCCCCAGCCGGCGCCGCCGGCGTTCCCGCCCCACCGGGGATCGCCGAACATGCCCTCGTGCGCGTGCCGCAGCACGAGCTCGAAGAAGCCCTGGGCCGCCAGGGGATCCGGGCACCGCGCCCGGCCCTCTTCGAGCTCGACCAGGGCGGCGTCCCGCTCGTCGTCGTCCAGCTCGGCGAACGCCCGCCCGAAGACCTCGTGCGCGTGCCGGTCGAGCAGCGTCACGCCGCGGACGTAGGCGTCGCGGTCGCCGGCGTACTCCGACGCGAGCGCCCGCTCGATGTAGGCGGCCACCCCGGCCTCGGCGGCTCCCGGCGCCGAGGCATCGGTCGGGATGAGGCGGTCGACGACGGCGGCGACCGTCGCACGCTCCGTGTCCCCGAGTTCCGCCACCTGCCCGATCGCCTCCAGCGCCACGCCTTTTGATCATCTGGCCTGCTGGTCAGATGTATACCACCCACGTTCGCCAGGCGTCAAGACGCCCAGGCGCGTCGCCGAGGTCGGCGCCAAGGGCAGGCCGCGGCCACCCGCGCGCCTACGGCGGCGGGGCTCGGGCGTCAGCGATCGCCGCCGACGTGGAGGTCCGACGGCTCGGAGAGGTGGACCTCGTCCGACGGCCCGGACATCCGCAGCGCCGCGTCCCAGGACCGGCGCACGTTGGCCAGGTGCAGCTCCATCGCGGCTCGCGCCGCGGCCGGGTCCTCCGCTCGCACGGCGGCCACGATGGCGGCGTGCTCGGCAACCCAGGCCTCGTGATCGTGCGGCAGCCGCAGGGTCCGGCGCCGCGACGTCACGAGCACGCTGCCCAGCGAGTCCAGGAGCACGATGTAGAGCTCGTTGTGCGCAGCCGTCGCCAGAAGCCGGTGGAACTGGATGTCCAGCTCCGACTTGTGCTCGGTCTCGTCCTTGGCGGCCGCCATCTCGTCGACGACCCGCTCGAGCGCTTCGATGTCCGCGGCCGTCGCCCGGGACGCGGCCACGCCCGCGACGTGGGTCTCGAGCATCGTCCGCACCTCGTGGACCTTCGCGAAGTCGATCCCGGGCGTGCCCCGCACGAGGATCGACATCGCCTCGGCCATGGGCGCGTTGTCCACGGGCATGACCTCGACCCCACGGCCGGACTGGACGCGCACGAGGCCACGGGTGCTCAACGACCGGATCGCCTCGCGCACCACGGTGCGGGAGACGCCGAACTGGGCGCACAGCGCCCGCTCCGACGGCAGGATGTCGCCGACGGCGAAATGGCCCGACAGGATCGCGTCGAGCATCTTGTCCGCGAGCACGTCGGCAAGGCGCGGCGAGCGTCCGATGGGGCCGAAGACGGAATCGGACGCCACGCCCGCCGCCTCGGCGCTCTGCTCGCGATGCTCTGACAAGTCGGCCATTTTACTCGCCGATCCCCTGCTTGAGCGCGCGCGGCCGCAGCAATCGGTGCGCGAGCGTCTCTCCACGGCCCTCCGCCTCGCGCTTCGCCCGCTTCTGGGCGCGCTCGCGATGCATCCCGCCGGCGATCCCGTCCGGATAGAGGACGAGGTTGAGCAGGAGCGTGACGCCGCCGAGGAGGACGACCCAGGTCCCCGAGATGCCGAACCACTTCTCGAACGCGTATTGCGAGATGCCCTCGGTCGTCAACACGCCGGCGATCAGCGCGCCGCTCACCATCGTGATCCCGCCGACGTACGCCAAGGCGATCAGCGTCAGCGCCGTCAACGGGTCGAACGAGTCGGCCGACACCGAGCCGTAGTTGTACGCATAAAGCATGCCGGCGAGGCCGGCGATCAGGGAGCTGACGGTGAACGCCGCCAGCTTCGTGTTGCGCACGTGCACCCCGGCCGCGGCCGCCGCCCGCTCGTTGGAGCGCACGGCGAGCATCCGCGCCCCGAGGGGCACGCGCGGGAGGTTCGCGACGAGCAGCCCCAGGCCGATCACGACGACCAGCACGAAGAACCCGAAGACCGGGCTCGGGATGTGCCCGTCGATGCCGCGGAAGCCGCCGCCCGGCCCGAGATCGAAGCCGCCGATGTGCGGCTCGGGGACGACGGCGCCTCGCGTGCCTCCACCCCAGGTCGAGTTCGAGAAGACGAACTGCTCGAACGCGACCGCCGCCGCGAGCGTGACCACCACCAGGCTCACGCCGCGAACGCGAAGCGCCGACGCGGCG
>DASZVK010000244.1:0-15127 GCA_035547175.1 Solirubrobacteraceae bacterium | reverse complement strand
TGTGCCCGAGGCGGGCTACCGGCCCGCCTCGCCGCACGTCCCACGACACGACACGCGAAAGACGTTCAGAACCAAACCATGGCCGGCCTGGCCCAGAACAAGATCCGCATCCGCCTGAAGGCGTACGACCACTCCGCGATCGAGACGGCCGCGAAGGAGATCGTCGACACGGCGGCACGCACCGGCGCGTCGGTGACCGGGCCCGTCCCGCTGCCCACCGAGAAGAACGTCTACTGCGTGATCCGCTCGCCGTTCAAGGACAAGGACTCGCGCGAGCACTTCGAGATCCGCACGCACAAGCGGCTGATCGACATCCACCAGCCCACGCCCAAGACGGTCGACTCGCTTCAGCGCCTCGACCACCTGCCGGCGGGCGTCAACATCGAGATCAAGCTCGGCTGATGGCCGCGATCCTCGCCAAGAAGCTCGGCATGACGCAGCTCTTCCGGGAGGACGGCCGCGTCGAGCGCGTCACCGTGCTCGAGGCCGGCCCCTGCCCGGTCACCGCGATCCGCACGCGCGACCGCGACGGCTACGAGGCCGTCCAGCTCGCCTTCGGGCAGACCAAGGAGAAGCACCTCTCCAAGGCCGAGCTCGGCCACCTCAAGAAGGCCGGCGCCTCCCCGATGCGCCACCTCGCCGAGTTCCGCGACGAGGCCGGCGAGCTGCTGATCGGCGACACGGTCACCGTCGAGGCGTTCGAGGTCGGCCAGCGGGTCAAGGTCTCGGGCACCTCGAAGGGCAAGGGCTTCCAGGGCACGATCAAGCGCCACAACTTCGGCCGCGGCCCCAAGTCCCACGGCTCCCACAACGTGCGCGCGCCGGGCTCGATCGGCGCCTCGGCGTGGCCGGCCCGCGTGATGAAGGGCATCCGTGGCCCGGGCCAGATGGGCAACAAGCGCGTGACGCAGAAGGGCCTCGAGATCGTCGAGGTCGACGCCGGCCAGAACCTGCTGATGGTGCGCGGCGCCGTGCCCGGCCCGCGCAACGGCGTCGTGGAGGTGCGCAGCGATGGCTGACGCCAAGAGGCTCGGCGCGACCGGGGCCGTCAAGCTCGACGACGCCGCCTTCGGCGCGCCGTTCAACGGCGCGCTCGTCCACGAGTCGGTGCGCGCGGAGCTCGCGGCGCGCCGCCAGGGCACGCACGCCACCAAGACGCGCGGCCTCGTCCGCGGCGGCGGCGCCAAGCCGTGGCGCCAGAAGGGCACGGGTCGCGCCCGCGCCGGCTCGTCGCGCTCGCCGGTGTGGACCGGCGGCGGCACCGTCTTCGGGCCCTCGCCCCGCAGCTACACGTTCAAGGTCAACCGCAAGGAGCGCCGCGCCGCCCTGCGCAGCGCGCTGTCGGCGCACGCCGAACGCGGCTCGATCCACGCGGTCGACCCCGCTCCGTTCCTCGACGAGGTCTCGACCAAGCGGGCGGCGGCGCTGCTGGGCGACCTGGTTGGCGGCGCCCTGCTGGGGGGGCTCACCGACGAGCAGGAGCGCGCCGCGCTGTCGTTCCGCAACATCGACCGCGTGAGCGTCCTGCCCGCCGACGGCGTCGGCGTGGCCGACCTCGTCCGCGCGAGCGCCGTCGTCGCCTCCGAGGAGGCGATCGCCGCGCTGGCCGCCCGCGCGACGTCCGAGCCGAAGCGCTCGAAGAGCGAGGAGGCGGCCGCGTAGCCATGGACGCGAGCCAGATCATCATCCGCCCGGTCATGAGCGAGAAGAGCTACGTCCTCGCCACCAACGACCGCTACACGTTCCGCGTCCACCCCGACGCGCACAAGACGCAGATCCGCCAGGCCGTCGAGCAGCTGTTCGACGTCAAGGTCGTCGACGTCCGCACCGCCTCGGTCAAGTCCAAGCCCAAGCGGCGGGGCCTGACCTCCGGGCGCACCCGCTCCTGGAAGAAGGCGATCGTGCAGGTGCGCGAGGGCGACTCGATCCCGATCTTCCAGTCGCTCCAGGGTCTGGAGGAGAGCTAGCCGATGCCCGTCCGCAAGCCCAAGCCCACCTCGCCCGGCCGGCGCTTCGTCTCCTACCCGGACTTCGCCGAGATCACGAAGACCGAGCCGGAGCGCACGCTCGTCGAGGGCCTCAAGAAGTCGGGCGGCCGCAACAGCTACGGCCGCAAGACCTCGCGCCACCGCGGCGGTGGCGCCAAGCGCCTGTACCGCAAGATCGACTTCAAGCGCCGCCGCGACGGCGTCCCGGCGAAGGTCGCCGCGATCGAGTACGACCCCAACCGGACGTCGTACATCGCGCTGCTGCACTACGCCGACGGCGTCAAGAGCTACATCGTCGCCCCCGCCCGCCTCGCGGTCGGCCAGACGGTGATCTCCGGCGAGAGCGTCGAGCCGTCGGTCGGCAACTGCCTGCCGCTGGCCAACATGCCGGTCGGCACGGTCGTCCACAACGTCGAGCTGCAGCCCGGCCGCGGTGCGCAGATCGTGCGCTCCGCCGGAGCCTCGGCGCAGCTGATGGCCAAGGACCAGGGCATGGCGACGCTGCGCCTGCCGTCGGGCGAGATGCGCATGGTCCGCGCCGAGTGCCGCGCGACGGTCGGCGTCGTCGGCAACGCCGACCACCAGAACGTCAAGGTCGGCAAGGCCGGCCGCAAGCGTCACATGGGCGTGCGCCCGCAGACGCGAGGCACGGCGATGAACCCGGTCGACCACCCGCACGGCGGCGGCGAGGGCTCGACCACGCCGGGCCGCCACCCGGTCACCCCGTGGGGCGTGCCGACGCTCGGGTACCGGACCCGCAAGAAGAACAAGGACAGCGACCGCTACATCGTGCGCGGCCGCCGCCGCGGGAAGGGCAGGAAGTAGATGTCGCGCTCCAGCAAGAAGGGGCCGTGGGTCGAGGAGCGCCTGATGGCGCGGATCGAGGCCATGAACGCCTCCAACACCAAGACGATGGTCAAGACGTGGTCGCGCGCGTCGACGATCTTCCCCGAGATGGTGGGCCACACCATCGCCGTCCACGACGGGCGCAAGCACGTGCCCGTGTTCGTGAGCGAGTCGATGGTCGGCCACAAGCTCGGCGAGTTCGCGCCGACGCGCCTGTTCCGCGGCCACGCCGGCTCCGGGAAGGTCCGCTAGCGGATGGCCGACGAGACCGACAAGACCGAGAAGGCCGAGGCCCCGGCCGAGGAGAAGCCCAAGCGCACGCGCAAGCCGGCGGCCGCGAAGGCCGAGGGCGACGCGCCGAAGCGCCCGGCCCGCGCCCGCAAGCCCGCCGCCGCGAAGGCCGAGGGCGACGCCGCGGCCGCGGCCGAGGAGAAGCCCAAGCGCACGCGCAAGCCGGCCGCGACCGCGAGCGTCGGCGCTCCGGCCGAGGAGGCCGTCGCCGAGACCGCGCCGACCACGGAGGCCGAGGCGACCGTGGACGCCGAGGCGGCCGCCGAGCCCGCGCCGGCCGAGAGCAAGCCGGCGCGCGCCGCCAGGCCCGCCGCGCAGGCGCAGGCGCCGGCCGGTGAGCGGGCATCGGTCCAGGTGCGGGCGCAGGCCAAGTACGTGCGCACGTCGGCCCGCAAGGCGCGGCTCGTGTGCGACCACATCCGCGGCAAGTCGGTCGAGGAGGCGTTCGCGATCCTCGCGCACACGCCGCGCCACGTCGCCGAGGACTGGCGCAAGCTGCTGCAGAGCGCGGTCGCCAACGCCGAGCACAACCACGAGCTGGTGGGGGAGGACCTGCGCATCGCGTCGGTCCACGCCGACGAGGGCCCGACCCTCAAGCGCTTCCGCCCCCGCGCCCAGGGCCGCGCGTCGCGCATCCGCAAGCGCACCAGCCACCTGACGATCACGCTGACGCCGAGGGACTGAGGCACAGATGGGGCAGAAGGTTCATCCCGAGTCCATGCGCGTGGGGTACATCCACGACTGGAAGTCGAACTGGTTCAACGAGAAGGAGTTCGCGGACTACCTGGCCGAGGACGTCCGCATCCGCGACCACATCACCGGCAAGCTCGCTCACGCCGGCCTCTCGGACATCACGATCCGCAAGGACGCCAACGAGGTCGAGGTCAACATCCACACGGCCCGGCCGGGCATCGTGATCGGCAAGTCGGGCTCCGAGGTCGACGCGCTGCGCCGGGACCTCAACCGGATGACCGGCAAGGCGATCAAGGTCAACATCCTCGAGATCAAGCGCCCCGAGCTCGACGCGAAGCTCGTCGCGCAGTCGATCGCCGAGCAGCTGCAGAACCGCGTTGCCTTCCGCCGCGCGATGAAGCGCGCGCTGACCAGCGCGATGCGCTCGGGCGCCAAGGGCTGCAAGATCCAGGTCGGCGGCCGCCTCGGCGGCGCCGAGATGGCGCGCACCGAGTCCTACTCGGACGGCCGCGTCCCGCTGCACACGATGCGCGCCGACATCGACTACGGCTTCTACGAGGCGCGCACGACGTTCGGCCGCATCGGCGTCAAGTGCTGGATCAACAAGGGCGAGATCATGCCCGAGGGCTTCAGCGGCGTCGACCTCACGGAGATGGAGGCGCCGCAGCGCGCCGACGAGGCCCAGGGCGGTCGAGACGGCGGTCGTGGCGGCCGCGACGGCCGTGGTCGCGGGCGTGGGGCGGGTGGCCCCGGCGGCGGGCGCGGGCGCGGGCCGGGTGGGCCCGGTTCCGGCCGCGGCCCCCGAGGGGGTGGTCGCTGATGCTGTCGCCCAAGCGCGTCAAGCACCGCAAGCAGCACCGCGGCCGCAAGCCCGGGATGTCGCGCGGCCAGACCAAGGTCCAGTTCGGCGAGTACGGCCTGAAGTCGCTCGACGCCGGCTGGCTGACCAACCGCCAGATCGAGGCCGCGCGCATCGCGATGACGCGCAAGATCAAGCGCGGCGGCAAGGTCTGGATCAACGTCTACCCGGACAAGCCCTACACGAAGAAGCCGGCCGAGACCCGCATGGGCTCCGGCAAGGGCTCGCCCGAGGGCTGGGTCGCCGTCGTCAAGCCGGGCCGCGTGATGTTCGAGCTGGCCGGCGTGCCGGAGGACCTCGCGCGCGAGGCGATCCGCCTGGCGGCGATGAAGCTTCCGGTCCGCGCCAAGTTCGTGACCGCCGAGGACGAGGCCTAGCATGAGGAGCAGCGAGCTGAGGGACCTCTCCGAGGAGGAGCTCGTGGAGCACATCCGCACCCAGCGGCGCGAGCTCTTCGGCCTGCGGTTCCAGCACGCCACCGGCGAGCTGGAGAACACCGCCGGCCTGGGCGGCGGCAAGCGCGACCTGGCCCGCGCCCTGACCATCGCGCGCGAGCGCGGCATCGACACGACCGAACTGTGATGGCTGACGAGAACGAGACCCCGGACACCGCGCCGGCGGAGGCAGGCGAGATCGAGGCGACGGCCGCCGAGGCGGCCGCGGGCGCGGCTGCCTCCGAGGAGGAGCCCACCGCCGAGGCCGCCGGCGACGGCGAGGCTGCCGAGGCCGGCGAGTCGACCGCCGACGCCGAGGGCGACGGCGCGCCCGCCGAGGCGGCCGCATCGCCGACCAAGAGGCAGCTCCGCGCGCAGGCCAAGCAGGCCGAGGCGTCCAAGCGCCCGGCGCGCACGCCCGAGGAGCGCCACGCCGAGCGCCTGGCCGAGCGCGGGCTCAAGGCCGCCCAGCGCCGTCGCCGCCGCGCGAAGGCCAAGGCCGCCCGCGGCGACGAGCGCGGCCCGGCGAAGACCGCCTCGCCCGTCGAGCACGGCCCCGGCCGGCCGAAGGTCCGCCAGGGGCTCGTCGTCTCCGACAGGGCCGACAAGACGATCACCGTGCGCGTCGACTCCGCGCGGCGCCACCGCCGCTACGAGAAGATCGTGCGCTCGTCGTCGACGCTGCACGCCCACGACGAGGCCAACGACGCCCACGTCGGCGACCTCGTGCGGGTGGTCGAGTCCCGTCCCCTGAGTGCCACCAAGCGCTGGCGGCTCGTCGAGGTCCTGGAGCGCGCCAAGTGATCCAGAACGAGACCCGCCTCAAGGTCGCCGACAACACCGGCGCCCGCGAGATCCTCTGCATCCGCGTCAAGGGCGGCCACCGCCGCCGCTACGCGGGCGTCGGGGACATCATCACGGCGACCGTCAAGCAGGCCAACCCGCAGGGGTCGGTCAAGAAGGGCGAGGTCGTCACCGCCGTCGTCGTGCGCACGAAGAAGGAGTTCGGGCGCGAGGACGGCACGTACATCGCCTTCGACGAGAACGCCGCGGTGATCATCGACGCGCAGAACAACCCGCGCGGCACCCGCATCTTCGGGCCGGTCGCGCGCGAGCTGCGCGAGCGCAACTTCATGAAGATCATCTCGCTGGCCCCGGAGGTGCTCTGATGGCGCTCAAGATCCGCCGCGACGACGAGGTCGTCGTGATCTCCGGCAAGGACCGCGGCAAGTCGGGCAGGGTGCTGCGCGTCGACCCCGCCAAGCAGCGCGTCTACGTCGAGGGGCTCAACATCGTCAAGCGCCACACCCGCCCCAACCCGACCGGGCTGGGCGACCAGACGGGCGGCGTGATCGAGCGCGAGGGCCCGATCCACGTCTCCAACGTGATGCTCATCGACCCCAAGGACAAGCGGCCCACCCGCGTGGGCATCGTGCGCGAGGACGGCAAGCGCTTCCGCGTCGCGCGCCGCTCGCAGACGAAGCTGGACTGACCCATGGCACGACTGAAGACCCAGTACCTCGAGGAGATCCGCCCCGCGCTGCAGCGGCGGTTCGACTACGCCTCCGTGATGGAGGTCCCGAGGATCGACAAGATCGTCCTCAACATGGGCGTCGGCGAGGCCAAGCAGGACTCGAAGATGCTCGAGGCCGCCCAGGAGCAGCTCGCCACGATCGCCGGCCAGCGGCCCAACGTGCGCCGCGCGCGCAAGTCGATCGCCGCGTTCAAGCTGCGCGAGGGGATGCCGGTCGGCGTCAGCGTCACGCTGCGCCGCGAGCGCGCGTACGAGTTCCTCGACCGGCTGATGAGCGTCGCGATCCCGCGCATCCGCGACTTCCGCGGCCTGAGGTCGACGTCGTTCGACGGCCGCGGCAACTACACGATCGGCCTGCGCGAGCAGATCATCTTCCCGGAGATCGACTACGACGCCGTCGACCAGGTCCGCGGCCTCGACGTCACGATCGCCACCACCGCCGAGACCGACGGCGAGGCCTACGCCCTGCTGGAGGCCTTCGGAATGCCCTTCGCGCGCGACGGCCGCGGGCCCAGGCTGCCCGACGGCGCCGTCGCCGGCGCCGACCCCGCCGCGGCTGCGGCGGAGGACACCACAGCCACCGAGGAGGCCTGATGGCCAAGACGTCCCAGCGCGTCCGTCAGGCGCGCGGCAGCAAGTACAGGACCCGCGACTACACCCGGTGCCGCAAGTGCGGTCGCCCGCGCTCCGTCTACCGCAAGTTCGGCCTCTGCCGGATCTGCCTGCGCGAGCTGGCCCACAACGGCTTCATCCCGGGCATGACCAAGTCGAGCTGGTAGGGCCGATCGCCGATGTCCATGACCGACCCCATCGCCGACTTCCTCACGCGGATCCGCAACGGGATCCAGGCCGCGCACGACACGGTCGAGATCCCCGCGTCGAAGCTGAAGGTCGAGATGGCCCGCATCCTGCGCGAGCAGGGCTACATCGACGCCTACGAGGTCGAGGCGCCGACGCCCGACCACCCGGGCGAGATCGTCCGCATCACGCTCAAGTACACCGACGACCGCCGCCCGGCGATCAGCGGCCTGCGCCGCGTCTCGCGCCCGGGGCAGCGCAAGTACGTCGCGGCCGCCGGGATCCCCAAGGTCCAGGGCGGCATGGGCACGGCGATCGTCTCCACCTCGCACGGCGTGCTGACCGGCCACGAGGCGCGTCAGCAGGGCGTCGGCGGCGAGGTCGTCGCGGAGGTCTGGTAGCCATGTCCCGCATCGGCCGCAAGCCCATTCCGGTGCCCGACGGGGTGACCGTGACGATCGAGCCCGAGCGCGTCAGCGTGAAGGGCCCCAAGGGCGAGCTCTCCGAGCGCATCAACCGCGACATCACGGTGGCGCAGGAGGACGGGACGCTCGTCGTCACGCGCCCGACCGATCGCGGCGAGCACCGCGCCCTGCACGGGCTGACGCGCTCGCTCGTGGCGAACATGGTCGAGGGCGTCACCGAGGGCTTCGCCAAGGGCCTGGAGATCCAGGGCGTCGGCTACCGCGCGCAGCTCAAGGGCCGGGACCTCGAGCTGGCGCTGGGCTACTCGCACCCGGTCGCCGTCAAGGCCCCGGACGGGATCGAGTTCGAGGTCCCGCAGCCGACGCGCGTGATCGTCAGGGGCATCTCCAAGCAGCTCGTCGGCGAGGTCGCGGCGAACATCCGCAAGCAGCGCCCGCCGGAGCCCTACAAGGGCAAGGGCATCCGCTACGAGGGCGAGTACGTCGCCCGGAAGGTCGGCAAGCGAGCATGAGCGTCATCACCAAGCCCCAGGCGCGCCTGCGGCGCCGTCGTCGCGTCCGCGCGAAGGTCGTCGGCACCGCCGAGCGCCCGCGGATCAGCGTGTTCCGGTCCAACCGCGGCATCAGCGCCCAGCTCGTCGACGACCTGTCGGGGCGCACCGTCGCCGCCGCCCAGTGGACGGAGTTCCGCGGGCTTCAGAAGACCGAGCAGGCCGCCCAGGTCGGCCGGGCGCTCGCCGAGCGCGCCAAGGCGGCGGGCGTGCAGCGCGCCGTCTTCGACCGCGGCGGCTACCAGTACCACGGCCGCGTCAAGGCCCTCGCCGAGGGCGCCCGCGAGGGCGGGCTCGCGCTCTAGCCCCCTACCCTCACTGAGTTCGCCATGACGCAGACCATCGACAGAACCGTCAGCTCGGCCGGCCTGGACCTCCAGGAGCGCGTCGTCGAGATCAACCGCGTGGCCAAGGTCGTCAAGGGCGGCCGGCGCTTCTCGTTCACCGCCCTCGTGGTGGTCGGCGACGAGCGCGAGGTCGTCGGCGTGGGCTACGGGAAGGCCAACGAGGTCCCGCTCGCCATCCAGAAGGCGGTCGAGCAGGCCAAGAAGAACCTCTTCCGCGTGCCCAAGCACGGCGCGACCATCACCCACCAGACGACGGGCGTCTTCGGCTCCGGCCGCGTGCTGCTCAAGCCGGCCTCGCCGGGCACCGGCGTGATCGCGGGCGGCGGCGTGCGCGCGGTGCTCGAGCTCGCCGGGATCCACGACATCCTCTCGAAGTCGCTGGGCTCCCAGAACCCGATCAACCTCGTCAAGGCGACGGTCGCGGGCCTGCAGGGCCTGCGCAAGCCCGAGGAGGTCGCCGAGCTGCGCGGCCTGTCGGTCAACGCCGTGCTCGGCCTGAGCGCCGAGGCCGGCGCCGTCGAGACGATCTCCGCCGACGGCGACGGCGTCGCAGCCCCGGCCGACGCCCCCGCCCCGGCCGGCGAGGACGTGGAGGCCGCGTCCGTCGAGGACGAGGTGACGACGTCGTGAAGGTGACCCAGGTCAAGAGCAAGAACGGCGCCAACCACGCCCAGCGCGAGACGCTGCGGTCGCTGGGCCTGCGCCGGATCGGCCACACCGTCGAGGTCAAGGACAACCCCCAGACGCGAGGGATGCTGCACCGCGTGCGGCACCTCATCCAGGTGGACGACAATGGCTGATCCGAAGACCGACGAGAAGCCCGACGGCGGCGCCGCCGGCGACTTCGGCCTGCACACGCTCAAGCCGGCCCCCGGCTCGCGCCGGGCGCGCAAGCGCGTCGGCCGTGGCGAGGGCTCGGGGACGGGCAAGACCTCGGGTCGCGGCCAGAAGGGCTACGGCTCGCGCTCGGGCGCCAAGGACCGCGCGCGCTTCGAGGGCGGCCAGATGCCGATCCACATGCGGATGCGCAAGCTGCGCGGCCCGCACATGAAGAAGTCGATGCCGTTCGAGATGTTCCGGACGCACACCCAGCCGGTCAACCTGGCCGACCTCGAGTCGCGCTTCGAGGCCGGCGCCGAGGTGACCCCCGAGGCGCTCGCGGCCGCCGGGCTGGCGAAGCGCAAGGGCGTCCCCGTCAAGGTCCTGGCCAAGGGCACGCTGAGCAAGAAGCTGACGGTCCGCGCCCACGGCTTCTCCGCGAGCGCCCGCGAGGCCATCGAGGCCGCGGGCGGCAGCGCCGAGATCATCGAGTCGTAGACTCCGTCGACCGCCATGGTGTCGACGATCCTCAGCGCCTTCACGGTCGCCGAGATCCGCAAGAAGCTGGCGTTCACCGCGCTGATGCTGGCGCTCTACCGGCTGGGCGCGCACCTGCCCGTGCCGGGCATCAGCGTCGGCGCCGTCCAGGACATCCAGAGCGAGTTCGGCGGCTCGAACATCCTCGGCTTCCTGAACCTGTTCAGCGGCGGGGGGCTGAGCCGCTTCGCGGTCTTCGCGCTGGGGATCATGCCCTACATCACGGCGTCGATCATCCTGCAGCTGCTGCAGGTCGTGGTGCCCTCGATCGAGAAGCTCTCCAAGGAGGGCGAGGTCGGCCAGGCCCGCATCACCCAGTACACGCGCTACCTGACCGTCGGCCTCGCGTTCGCTCAGTCGATCGGCTACGTGTTCCTCTTCCACTCGCTGCAGGCGAGCGCCGGGGAGCCCGTGATCGCGAGCTGGGACGCCGCGCACGTCTTCCTGATCGTCATCTCGCTGACCGCGGGCACCGTGCTCGTGATGTGGCTCGGCGAGCTGATCACCCAGCGGGGCATCGGCAACGGCATCTCGCTGATGATCTTCGCCTCGATCGTCAGCGGCCTGCCCAACGGCGTGCAGGCGTGGTGGACCAACCCCGACCAGGTCTTCAAGGTGATGATGCCGTTCATCGCCCTGGCCGTGATCGCGGGCATCGTCTTCGTGCAGGAGGGCCAGCGCCGCATCCCCGTCCAGTACGCCAAGCGCGTGATCGGGCGGCGCATGACCTCCGGCGGGCAGACCTACCTGCCGCTGCGGGTCAACATGGCCGGCGTGATCCCGGTCATCTTCGCGGCGTCGCTGATGGCCTTCCCGCCGACGATCGGCCAGCTCATCAACACCGAGACGACGAAGAACATCGCCGACTTCTTCAGCCCCAACGGCTGGGCCTACATCGTCGGCGAGTCGATCTTCATCATCCTCTTCACGTACTTCTACACGGCGGTCACCTTCAACCCGGTCGACCAGGCCGACAACCTCAAGAAGTACGGCGGCTTCATCCCCGGCGTGCGGCCGGGGCGCCCGACGGCCGAGTTCCTCGACCGGATCCTCGCGCGCCTGACGTTCCCCGGGGCCCTGTACCTGGCCGTGATCGCCGCGCTGCCGACGATCCTGATCAACCAGACCAGCGCGAACTTCTACTTCGGCGGCACGTCGATCCTGATCGTCGTCGGCGTCGCGCTGGACACCATGAAGCAGCTCGAGGCCCAGCTGATGATGCGCAACTACGAGGGCTTCCTGAAATAGGATGCCCGCCCTCCCCTCGTCGTGTCGGAGCTGAACCTCATCCTGCTCGGCCCTCCCGGGGCCGGCAAGGGCACCCAGGCCGAGCGTCTCACCGAGGACTACGCGCTGCCCTACATCGCCACCGGCGACATGCTGCGCGCCGCCGTCAAGGACGGCACCGAGCTGGGCCGCCGGGCCAAGGAGTACATGGACCGCGGCGAGCTCGTCCCCGACGAGGTGATCATCGGGATGATCCTCGACCGCGTGGGCGGCGACGAGGCCCGCGACGGCTTCCTGCTGGACGGCTTCCCGCGCAACCCCGAGCAGGCCGACGCGCTCGACGCGGCGCTGCGCGACCTCGGCCGCGGGCTGACCGCCGTCCTGGCGATCGAGGCGCCCGACGAGGAGATCGTCCGCCGCATCTCCGGGCGCCGCGTCTGCGAAGCGGCCGGCCACGTCTACCACGTCGAGTTCGACCCGCCGGAGAAGGAGGGCGTCTGCGACCGCGACGGCTCGCCGCTGATCCAGCGCGACGACGACCGGCCCGAGACGATCCGCAGGCGCCTGTCCGTCTACCACCAGCAGACGGCCCAGCTGATCCCCTTCTACGACGAACGCGGGCTGCTGCGGCGCTTCGACGGCACGCTCTCGCCCACCGAGGTCCACGACCACATCCGGGCGACGGTCGCGACGCTGCGACGCGAAGACGAGCTGTGATCGTCAGGAAGACCCCCGCCGAGATCGACAAGATGGCCGCGGCGGGGGAGATCCTCGTCCGCACGCTCAGGCTGCTGGAGGGCAAGGTGCGCGAGGGCGTCACGACGGCCGAGCTCGACGCCGCCGCCGAGAAGTTCATCCGCTCCCAGGGCGCGACCCCGGCCTTCAAGGGCTACCGCGGCTTCCCGGGGTCGATCTGCGCGTCGCCGAACTCGATGGTCGTGCACGGCATCCCCGGCCCCTACGAGCTCGAGCGCGGCGACATCATCAGCCTCGACGTCGGGGTCGTCAAGGACGGCTGGGTGGCCGACGCGGCGCGGACCTTCCCGGTCGGGCCCGTCTCGCCCGTCGCCGCCAAGCTGCTGGACGTCACGAGGGCATCGCTGTTCGACGCCGTCGAGCAGGCCCGGTCCGGCGGGCGGCTGGGCGACATCGGGCATGCGGTCCAGGCGCGCGTCGAGGGCGAGGGCCTGTCGGTCGTGCGCTCGCTCGTCGGCCACGGCATCGGGCGCCAGATGCACGAGGAGCCGCAGATCCCCAACTACGGCGAGGCGGGCCGTGGCCCGCTGCTCGAGGAGGGGATGGTGCTCGCGGTCGAGCCGATGGTCAACGCCGGGCGTCATCAGGTGCGCATGGGCGACGACGGCTGGGCGATCTACTCGCAGGACGGCTCGCTCGCCGCCCACTTCGAGTTCACCGTCGCGGTGACGGCCGACGGGCCGCGCATCCTCACCCCCTGGCACCTCGACGAGGCGGCCTGAGGCCACAGGACCTTTGCTAACCTCGGTGGTCGCGCCTGCGCGCCCCCGAGGCTGCGCGCGGCCAGGCTCGTCCTCCTTTCCGAAAGGAACCCGTGAAGGTCCGACCGTCGGTCAAGCCGATGTGCGAGAAGTGCAAGATCATCCGCCGCCACGGCGCGGTGCTCGTGATCTGCTCCAACCCCCGCCACAAGCAGCGGCAGGGCTGATCGATGGCTCGCATCGCCGGCATCAACATCCCGCTCAACAAGCGCGTCGAAGTTGGGCTCACGTACATCTACGGCATCGGCCGGTCGACCTCCAACGACCTGCTGGCCGAGACGAGCATCTCGCCGGACACCTACGTCCGCGACCTCACCGAGGACGAGGTCGGCAGGCTGCGCGACCTGATCGACCGCAAGGTCGTCGTCGAGGGCGACCTGCGCCGCGAGCGCTCCCAGGACATCAAGCGCCTGATGGAGATCGGCTGCTACCGCGGGCTGCGCCACCGCCGCGGCCTGCCCGTGCGCGGCCAGAACACGAAGACCAACGCCCGCACCCGCAAGGGCCCCAAGCGCATGTCCGTGGCCGGCAAGAAGAAGGCTGGGAAGAAGTAGTGCCCGCACCCAAGCGCCCGCAGCGCGGTCGCCGCAAGCCCAAGAAGAACATCCCCGTGGGCCAGGCCCACATCAAGACCTCGTTCAACAACACGATCGTCTCGCTGACCGACCGCGAGGGGAACGTCATCGCGTGGGAGTCCGCCGGCGGGGCCGGCTTCAAGGGCTCGCGCAAGTCGACGCCGTTCGCCGCGCAGGTGACCGCCGACGCCGCGGCCCGCAAGGGCATCGAGCAGGGGCTCCAGAAGGTCGAGGTCTTCGTCAAGGGCCCGGGCTCCGGCCGCGAGACGGCGATCCGCTCGCTGCAGGCCGCGGGCCTCGAGGTGACGGGCGTCAAGGACGTCACGCCCCAGGCGCACAACGGCGTGCGCCCGCGCAAGAGGAGGCGCGTCTAGATGGCTCGGGACACGAGTCCGCAGTGCAAGCAGTGCCGCCGCGAGGGCCAGAAGCTGTTCCTCAAGGGCGAGCGCTGCCTGACCGACAAGTGCGGCGTCGAGCGCCGCGCGTACCCGCCGGGCGACCACGGCCGTGGGCGCCAGAAGCAGTCCGAGTACCGCGTCCAGCTGCGCGAGAAGCAGAAGGCGCGCCGCTACTACGGGGTGCTCGAGAAGCAGTTCCGGCACTACTACGAGAAGGCCTCGCGGCAGCCGGGCATCACCGGCGAGAACCTGCTCTCGATGCTCGAGCGGCGGCTGGACAACGTGCTCGTCCGCCTCGGCTTCGCCGCCTCGCGCCGCCAGGCGCGTCAGATGATCCGCCACGGCCACTGGACCGTGAACGGCCGTCGCGTCGACATCCCGAGCTACCAGGTGCGGGAGGGGGACGTCGTCGCCGTCAGGATGGGCACGCCCGTCGAGGGCGTGATCCGCGACGCGACCGAGCTCACCGCGCAGGTGCCGGCCTGGCTGCAGGCGGACCACGACGCCCTCTCGGCCAAGGTGCTGCGCAGGCCGGAGCGCCGGGAGATCACCGCTCCGGTCCAGGAGCAGCTCATCGTCGAGCTGTACTCCAAGTAGCCGGCAAGGACGCTTTGAACCCGGGTCGGCTGGGCCATCAGCCGGGGCCGGATACGACGACGACAGGACCCTCCACCATGCTCGACTTCCAAGTCCCCCGAATCTCCAGCGAAACCGTCGAGGACGTGCGCGGCTCGTTCACCATCGAGCCCCTCGACCGCGGCTTCGGCTACACGTTCGGCAACTCGCTGCGCCGCGTGCTGCTGTCCTCGCTCGCCGGCGCGGCGGTGACGAGCGTTCGCATCGAGGGCGTCGCGCACGAGTTCTCGACGATCAAGGGCGTGACCGAGGACGTCACCGACATCGTCCTCAACCTCAAGGGCATCGTCTGCCGCATGCACTCCGACGCGACCGAGGTCGAGGCGCCGCTCGTGGTGACCGGCCCCGGCGAGATCACCGCGAAGGACATCGACCTGCCCGCCGGCGTCGAGATCCTCAACCCCGATGCGCACATCGCCACGCTCGAGAAGAAGACCAAGCTCGAGATGTACATGACGATCGGCCGCGGCCGCGGCTACCGGCCCGCGGAGGAGAACAAGTCCGCCGACCCGCCGATCGGCGTGATCCCGATCGACTCGATCTTCTCGCCGGTCCGCCGCGTCGCCTACGCGGTCGAGCCCGCGCGCGTCGGCCAGCGCACCGACTACGACAAGCTCACGCTCGACATCGAGACCGACGGCTCGGTCGAGCC
>DASZVK010000243.1:0-1727 GCA_035547175.1 Solirubrobacteraceae bacterium | reverse complement strand
CCGAGCAGGTGCGCGACTTCGAGGAGTTGCTCGAGGCGACGCCCGCCGGCCCGGTCAAGCTGCCCGAGGTCCTGAAGAAGAAGGCCAACGCCATCCTCGACGCGGCCGCGCCCGCCCGCCTCGGCGGCGCGGCCGCCGAGGTCGCGCAGCGCTGGATCGCGGGCCTCGCGCCGCTCGAGCCCGTGCTGGTGCGCAAGTCCGCGGCCGCCGCTGGCGCGCCCGCGACGCCGTCCGGTAGGCGCGACGCCGAAAAGACCTCGACGAAGACGGCGGCGAAGCCGGCGGGCAAGCCGCCCGCGAAGCCGCGCGCGAAGGGCCCGCCAAAGCCGGCGGCGAAGCCGGGAGACGGAGGCACGCGCCCCCGAAAGCGATAGACTGCCGGCAGCTTTGACTCGAAGCCGACGCCGGACGCAGAATCAATCCGGAGCTCGTATTTAGCTTGAGAGCCCTCCCGTTTCTTCACGCCGCCGTGATCGCGTACGTGGCCGCCACGGCGTCCGTCGCGCGCGCCGCGACGCCCGTCGAACCGGCGCCGGGCGCCCCTGCCCCCGCCGCCACGCCCCACGTCGGATTCGACGCCGAGGTGGAACGGCACGCCGCGCTCGGGCAACGCCTCCTGGAACACGGCCGGACTCAAGAAGCCATCGCCGAGTTCCGCCGCGCCTACGAGCTGCGCGCGGACCCGCGCTTCCTCTACGACATCGCCGAGGGCTACCGGCTGCTCGGCCTGCGCGACCAGGCGCGCTTCTTCTACGAGCGCTACCTCGCCACCTCGCCCGACGCGCCCGACCGCGACGAGGTCGAGGCCGCGCTCGCCTCCCTGGGCCAGCCGTCCGCCGCCGCGCCAAAGCCGAGCCTCGCGCACGACGTCGTCATCGTCCCCGTCCCCGCCGCGACCGAGTCGCCCGCTCTTTGGAAGCGCTGGTGGGTCTGGACCGCGTTCGGCGCCATCGTCGCGGCCGGGGTCGCCACCGCGCTGCTCACGCGAGAGCACGACACCGGCGTCCCGTCGACGGCGCTCGGCGACAAGAGGTTCTACTAGCGATGCGACGCCCGTCCCGGTGGCTCGCCACCGTCCTGGTCGCGCTCGCCGCGCTCGCGACCACCTCCTGTCAGTCCAAGGGCTCGACCGTCCTGGTCGTGACGGTCGGGCTCATGGGCTCGCTGCCGCCGGTCTCAGCGCTCGACGTGACGATCATCGGGCCCTCGGGCAGGTCGCACAACGTCTACGGCGTCGGGCGCACGATCGATTTCCCCACGACCTTCACGGCCCAGCTCCCGTCGTCCGTCACCGGCGAGGTCACGCTGGACGTCAAGGCGCTCGACGCGGCCGAGAAGACCGTCGCGCATGGGCTGTCGAGCACGTTCTCGCTCCACGTCGGCACGCGCCAGACGATCGCGATGCGGCTCGACTGCGGCGGCGCCGTCTGCGTGATTCCGGGCGCCGACGCGGGCGCGCCGAGCGACGCCGGCAGCGCCGCGGGCGGCGGCCCGACGTGCGGCAACGGCCGCATCGACCTCGATGAGAGCTGCGACACCGCGATCGCGGCCGGCGCCCCCGGCGCCTGTCCACCCGCGAGCTGCGACGACGGCATCGCCTGCACGACCGACACGCGCGTCGGCCAAGGTTGTCAGGTCGAGTGCCGCCACGTCGAGGTGACGGATCGGCTGGCCGGCGACGGCTGCTGCCCGGCGGGCGCGACCAACGCCACCGACACCGATTGCTC
>DASZVK010000242.1:0-6337 GCA_035547175.1 Solirubrobacteraceae bacterium | reverse complement strand
CGAGCACCTCCGCGTACGCGACCACGTCGCGGTCGGCGAGCTCGAGCAGCTCCCCGCGCAGCGCCCGCGCCCGCTCGCGACGCTCGTGCGCCGTGTCCGCGTCGACGTCGCCGCGGCGCGCCTCGACGGCGCAGGCCATCTCGACGAGCCCGGCGGCCAGCGCGCACGTCCACGCCGCCACCGGCCCGGCGCCGGGCGTCGGCGCGGGCGCGGCCACCCGCTCCAGGAGCTCGTCGAGCGCCAGTTCGCGCATCGAGGGAGGTCTATCGCATCGAGGGCGATCCACCGCGCCAGGCCGCCGGGCGCAGCGCGGCAGCCTCGCCCGTCCATTCTGGCCGAAAACCGATCAGGATTCAGGTATACTCGCGGCCATCGTGCCACGACATCGCTGGACGACGCATGTGGCCCCTCCGGGCGGGACCGCCGTCACCGCCGCCTGACGTGCCGCTCCTCGACTCGTTGCTCACGGCCGCCCAGCAGGAGCAGGTCGATCGGCTCGCGGCGTCGCTCGACCGCGATCAGGCGCTGCTGCTCAGCGGCTACTTCGCCGGCCTCGCCGCGCACCCGCTCGCCAACGGCACGCACAACGGCAACGGCGCCGGGCCCGCGGCGCCGGTCCTCGACGCGCCGGCGCCCGCAGCGACGCGGCCGGTCACGGTCCTGTTCGGCAGCGAGACCGGCAACAGCAAGGAGCTGGCGGCGTCGCTCGCCGAGGCGGCGGCCGAGCAGGGCATCGCGACGGTCGTCACCGACATGGCCTCCTACAAGCCGCGCGCGCTGCGGGAGGAGCGCGACCTGCTCGTCATCACGGCCACCCACGGCGAGGGCGACCCGCCGCAGACGGCGATGGACTTCTTCGAGTACCTGGAGAGCCGCAAGGCGCCGAAGCTGCCCGACCTGCGCTTCGCCGTCCTGGCGCTGGGCGACTCGACGTACGAGCACTACTGCGCCGCCGGCCGGCGGGTCGACGAGCGCCTCGCGGAGCTGGGCGCGCAGCGCCTCGCCGAGCGCGTCGAGTGCGACGTCGACTACGAGGACGCCGCGGCCGCGTGGATCGCCGACGTCCTGGCCGGGCTCGCCCCGGCCGAGGGCGCGCACGACACGGTCGCCTCGTCGTCCGCCGCGGCCTCGTCCAACGGCGTGGCGGCGCCCACCCGCTTCGACAGGCGCAACCCGTTCGAGGCCGCGATCCTGGAGAACGTCGTCCTGACCGGCCGCGGCTCGACCAAGGAGACCCGCCACGTCGAGCTGTCGCTCGCCGACTCCGGGCTCAGCTACCGCCCCGGGGACGCGCTGGGCATCGTCGCGCGCAACGACGAGGCGCTCGTCGCGGCGCTGCTCGACCGCCTCGGGCTGTCGGCGGACGCCCCCGTGACCGTCAAGCAGGCCCAGACGAGCCTCGGCGAGGCGCTCGCCGACATGCTCGAGATCACCGCCGCGACTCCGCGCTTCGTCGAGCACTGGGCGCAGGTCGCCGACGCGGCCGAGCTGCGCGAGCTGTCCGCGGCCGACCGCGCCAAGGAGCGCGCCGCCTTCCTGCGCGAGCACCACGTGCTCGACGTCGTCGAGCGCTTCCCGGCCCCGGGGATCGAGCCCGACCAGCTCGTCGCCGGCCTGCGGCCGCTGCAGCCGCGCCTGTACTCGATCGCGTCGAGCCTCGCGGCCGCGCCCGACGAGGCCCACCTCACGGTCAGCACGGTGCGCTACGTGCTGCACGACGTGCAGCGCACCGGCGTCGCCTCCGGGCACCTGGCGCAGCTCACCGACGAGGACGCGACGGTCCCCGTCTACGTCCACTCCAACGAGCACTTCCAGCTTCCCGACGACGACGACACGCCGCTGGTGTTGATCGGCGCGGGCACCGGCGTCGCGCCGTACCGCGCGTTCATGCAGGAGCGCGAGGCGCGCGGCGCCACGGGCCGCTCGTGGCTGTTCTTCGGCGAGCGCAACTTCCGCAGCGACTTCCTCTACCAGGTCGAGTGGCAGGCGCTGCTCAAGGCGGGGACGCTGAGCCGCCTCGACCTCGCGTTCTCGCGCGATCGGTCGCCGAAGACCTACGTGCAGGACCGCCTGCGCCGCCAGGGGCGCGACGTCTACGAGTGGCTCGAGGACGGCGCCTGGCTGTACGTCTGCGGCGACGCGGCGAACATGGCGCCCGACGTCCACGACGCGCTCGTCGAGGTCGTCGCCGAGCACGGCGGCCTCGACCGCGAGGGCGCCGACGCCTACATGTCGGCGCTGCGGCGCGACGGCCGCTACCGACTCGACGTCTACTGAGGTGGGGGAGATGGCCGCCGAGACCGAGCCGGACCGCAGCCGCGACCTCTCCCAGCCGCTGGACCGGCTGGGCCCGGACGAGACGCTCAAGGCCGACAGCGACCAGCTGCGCGGCACGATCAAGCAGAGCCTGGTCGACGAGATCACGGCGGGCGTCACGCCGGACGACGCCAAGCTGATGAAGTTCTTCGGCCTCTACCAGCAGGACGACCGCGACCTGCGCGACGAGCGCCGCCGCCAGAAGCTCGAGCCGGCGCACTCGTTCATGGCCCGCGTGCGCCTGCCCGGCGGCGTCTGCAGCCCGAGCCAGTGGCTCAAGCTCGACGAGCTCGGGCGCACCTACGCCGGCGAGACGCTGCGGCTGACGACGCGCCAGACCTTCCAGCTGCATCGCGTCTCCAAGCACGATCTGCGCACGGTCATCCAGGGCCTGCGCGACGTGCTGCTCGACACCAGGGCCGCCTGCGGCGACGACACCCGCGGGGTGATGTGCACGGTCAACCCGAACCTCTCGGAGCTGCACGCGCAGGTCTACGAGTGCGCCCGGGTCGCCAGCGACCACGCCGTCCACAAGACCGGCGCCTACGGCGAGATCTGGTACGGCGAGGAGCGCAGGCCGGCGAAGGGGCCCGAGGAGCCGTTCTACGGGCGCACGTACATGCCGCGCAAGTTCAAGATCGGCTTCGCGATCCCGCCGAGCAACGACATCGACGTCTACAGCCAGGACCTCGGCTTCATCGCGATCGCCGGCGAGGACGGCCGGCTGGAGGGCTTCGACGTCGCGATCGGCGGCGGCCTCGGGCGCACCGACCAGGCGCCGAAGACCTACCCGCGCCTGGCCGACGTGATCGGCTACGTCGACGCCGAGCGGCTGGTGGAGACGATCGACGCCGTGATGTCGGTGCAGCGCGACTACGGCGACCGCGTCGACCGCTCGCACGCGCGCTTCAAGTACACGATCGACGAGAAGGGGCTCGACTGGATCGTCGCCGAGATCGAGCGGCGGCTCGGCTTCGCGCTCGAGCCCGCGCGGCCCTACGAGTTCACCTCCAACGGCGACCCGCTCGGCTGGGTCACGGGCGAGGACGGGCGCGAGCACTGCACGCTGTTCATCGAGAACGGCCGCGTCATCAACGCGCCGGAGCGCCCGGCGATGGACGGGCTGCGCGCGATCGCCGAGGCGCATCGCGGGGTCTTCCGGCTGACCCCGAACCAGAACCTGATCATCTCCGACGTCGCGCCGGAGGACCGCGCCGCGATCGAGGAGCTGCTGCGCGAGCACGGCCTCGACGAGACCGTCAGCGGCCGCAGCGGCCTGCGGCTGAACTCGATGGCCTGCGTGGCGCTGCCGACGTGCGGCCTGGCGATGGCCGAGAGCGAGCGCTACCTGCCCGAGCTGCTGACGAAGATCGAGGCGATCCTCGAGGCGCACGGCCTCGTCGACGACGCGATCACGATCCGCATGACCGGCTGCCCCAACGGCTGCGCGCGGCCCTACATCGCCGAGATCGGCCTGACGGGACGCGCGCCGGGCAAGTACAACCTCTACCTCGGCGGCGGCTTCCACGGCGAGCGGCTGAACACGATGTACCTCGAGAACGTCGGCGAGCGCGCGATCCTCGAGGCGCTCGACGCGGCGCTCGGCCACTACGCGCGCGAGCGCGAGCCCGGCGAGCGCTTCGGCGACTTCGCCGTCCGCGCCGGCTACGCCGCGCAGGCCGCCGCCGCGTCCTGACAGCGGGCGCGGTCGCACGCCCGCGGGCGCCGGCGCGCCGGTATGGTCCACGGCGCCCGGCCCATGCAGCATCCCGGCACACGAAGGGTCGCCCTGACCGTCGCCGCCCTGGTGGCCGCCGGCCTCGCGCTGGTGGCGGGCGGGCTCGTGCTGGCGACGGGTCACCGGTCGCACGGCTCGGCGGCCGCCGCGACGCTCGCGGCCGCTCCGCCCACGGCCCGGGCGGCCGCGACGACGACGCCCGCCGAGACGGTGGCCGCGACGACGACCACGACTGCGCCGGCGGGCCGGGAGACGTCGCTGGACGTCGCGCGCCACATCGCCGCGCTCTATCGCCTGAGGATCACCTCCGGCTACCGCACGCCCGCGGAGAACGCCGCGGTCGGCGGCGTCGAGGGCTCCTACCACACGCGCGGCACGCCCGAGAACCCCGGTGCGGTCGACATGGTCGGCTCGATCGCCGACATGCGCAGGGCGCTGGACTGGGCGCGCCTGCACGTCCCCAACCTGGCCGAGGGCATCATCCACAGCGTCTGCCTCTCCGACCAGGCGCGACCGTGGCTGGTCAGCGACGGCGGCCTGCACCTGCACCTCGCGTTCGCCGCCTCGGCCGACGCCCCCGACGCCAGGAGCCCGGACCTGATGGTCGACCTCGGCAGCGGCTGCCGCACGGCGGCGACGCGCTTCGCGGCCGCGATGGGCGCCGTCCAGCGCCTGCGCCAGGCGGGCGCGCTCTCCGAGGACGGGGCGCTGGCGGCGCGGCGGCGGGTGGCGCAGCGCGCGCTCGACGGCGGCTACGGGACGCTCGACGCCGCGACCCGCAAGGCGGCCGAGGCGTGGCGCGGCTACGCCGACGCCCACCTGTCGCGCTGACGCGGCGCCGCGTGCGAATGTTGCTTTACTACGGGCGCGCCCGGGGGCGTAGCTCAGTCGGTTAGAGCGCCGGCCTGTCACGCCGGAGGTCGCGGGTTCGAGTCCCGTCGCTCCCGTGTTGTACACCGCTGGTCAGTGGTCGACTTTCAGGGGATTTGTCGAGAGTGCCGTGGCCGTGGCCGCTTGGAAGTAGGACGCCAGGCGGCCACGCGGCTTGACGGCGACGATTGCCGCGCCGTCGACGCAGACTCGCTCGAACAGGCTCAGCAGGAATCGGTGTCGCTCCTTGGCTGAGGTTTCGAGCTTCCAGAACTCCGAGAAGTTCGACAGCAGTTGCTCGGCTTGGACGATGTGTGGGTCGATCGTGGGGTCGAGGAGCTCGAGGTCTGCCTGGATCGCCTGGCGGCGCATCACGTACTGCGCCTTGGTCAGATCGCCCAGCACGTAGAGATCTTTGAGGCGATCGAGCTGCCCCATCAGCTCTCGGCGGCGGACTTGGTCGATGTCCTGTTCGGCGGCGTCTGTGATCGCGGTGAGGATGCGTCTGCGCAGCTCGGGGGTGGGCTGGAGTGTGCGCAGCCAGTCGATCAGCTGGCCTTCGAGCGGCTCTGCCTTGGCGATCGGCTGGTCGCACTCGCCGCCGTGTCGGCGAGTGGAGCATTGGTAGCGCCGTACCGGCGGCCTCGAGCCTCTGGTTCCTTGCATGCGTCCGCCGCACCTCGCGCAGTGCAGGAGCTTGCGCAGCAAGTACTCGTCTGAGGGTCGGCCGGGCTGGCTGACGCAGGCGCGATAGGCGCGGATCTCCTGTACCCGGGCGAACAGGTCCTCGGGAACGAGCGGATCGTGGAGTCCGCGGATCGTTCGGTCTTGGCTTCGGCGGCGGTGACGTAGCCGGCGTAGGCGGCATTGCGGAGCATCTCCCGAACCGTGTCGCTGCTGAAGTCGCGGCCGCGGCGGGTACGCGCACCCTGGGCGTTCAGCCAGGCGGCGAGGGAGCGGTCAGATTCGTCGCCGATCGCGTATCGCCTGAACAGCTCCAGGACGAGCCGAGCCTCCTGTGCGTCCGGGACGGCGAGGCCGGTTGCGGGGTCACGGAGGTAGCCCCAGGGCAAGGTGCCGAGGAGGCGGCCTTGGCGAGCTTTCTCGCGCAGGCCGCTGCGGACCCAGAAGGAGAGCGAGACGCTGTAGTACTCGTCGAACATCTCGTGGATCGACTCCGCTAGGAACGTGGAGGGATCGTTGGGGTCCTCTCCCATCGGTTGCGTCACCGACACGACGCGGATTCCGAGTCGATCGCGGAGCAGTTGCTTGTACCGGCGGGCCTCGAGCTGGCTGCGCGCGAATCTGGAGGTGTGGAACACGAGGACGACATCGAACTTGTCCTCGGTCGCGTCGGCCATCAGTCGTTGGAACTCCGGGCGGGCGTCCGATTTGCGCCAGCCGGAATGGAAG
>DASZVK010000241.1:0-5809 GCA_035547175.1 Solirubrobacteraceae bacterium | reverse complement strand
GCGCGCACGCCCAGGGTCCGCGCGGCGGCCTCGGCGAACGGCATGTCGGCCCGCAGGCGGACCGGTCGCGACCTGGCCATCAGGCCGCACGCTCCGCGCCGAGGCGCTCGAGGATCACGCCCTCGCGCAGCCCGCCGCCGGCGATCCGCAGCGGCACGCCCAGAAGCTCGCTGGCCGCGTCGAGCAGCAGCATCCCCGCCGGCAGGACGCGCACGCGCTCGAGGTGCAGCTCGAAGCGGCGCGCGACCTCGACCGCGGGCTCGGCGGAGAGGACGCGCACGCCGCGCCCGAGCGTCTCGTGGTCGAGCACCGCGCCGATCAGCCGACGTAGCGACGTGGCGCTGCCGCCGACCGCGTAGCCGACGGCGACGTCGGGCACGCGCAGCCCCTCGAAGACGCCGGCGACGTGGCCGCGGAGCTGGTCGAGCTCGACCGCCGCGGGCGGGTCGCTGCGCAGGTAGCTGTCGGCGAGCGTCCCCGAGCCGACCCGGAACGAGGCGCTCCAGGTCATCCCGCCTGCGACCGTGCCGCAGACCAGCTCGGTCGAGCCGCCGCCGACGTCGACCACGGCGACGTCGCCGTCCGGCGCGTGGCGCAGCGTCCGCGTCGCGCCGGCGAAGGCGAGCCGCGCCTCCTCCTCGGCCGAGAGCACGTCGACCGTGACGCCGCCGGCGCGCTCGACCGCCGCGCACAGCTCGTCGCGGTTGGAGGCCTGTCGGATCGCCGCGGTGGCGACGGCGCGGATGTGATCGCTGTCGCAGCGGCGCGCGAGCTCGACCTGGGTGGCGACCGCGGCGGCCACCTCGCGCACCTTCTCGTCCGGGATGTGGCCGTCGTGGCCGCGCAGGCGCGTGTACCGGCGCTGCGTCAGCACCTCGCGCAGGCCGTCGGGGCCGGGCTCGGCGACGAGCAGGCGCGTGGTGTTCGAGCCGATGTCGATGCAGGCGCACCGCAAGCCCCTGCGACAATACGCGCGTGGCCGACGCCCCCGCCATCCTCGTCCGGGACCTTCACAAGTCCTACGGCTCGGTCGAGGCGGTCCGCGGCATCGACTTCGAGGTCGCCCGCGGCGAGGTCTTCGGCCTGCTCGGCCCCAACGGCGCCGGCAAGACGACCACGGTCGAGATCCTCGAGGGCTACCGCACCCGGAGCTCGGGCATCGTGTCGGTGCTCGGCTTCGACCCGCAGCTGCGCCCCCGTGAGCTGCGCGAGCGCGTCGGCATCGTGCTGCAGAGCTCCGGGATGTACCGGCACCTCTCCGTCCGCGAGGCGCTCGCGCACTGGGCCGGGCTCTACCCGCGCCCGCGCGACGTCGACGAGGTCGTCGCCCTGGCGGGGCTCGACGGGCTCGAGGGATCGCGCGTGCGGACGCTGTCGGGCGGGCAGGCGCGGCGCCTGGACTTCGCGCTCGCGCTCGTCGGCGACCCGGAGCTGATCTTCCTCGACGAGCCGACGACCGGCTTCGACCCCGCGGCGCGGCGGACGGCCTGGGAGGTCGTGCGCCAGCTCGCCGAGCTCGGCAAGACGGTGCTGCTGACCACCCACTACCTCGACGAGGCGCAGGCGCTGGCCGACCGCGTCGCGATCGTCAAGGACGGGCGCATCCTCGCGCTCGGCGCGCCGAGCGAGCTCGGCGGCGAGGCCGGCGCGCGCTACCGCATCGCCTGGCGCGACGAGGCCGGCGAGCCGCAGGTGCGCGAGACCGACGACCCCACGGCGCTGCTGCACCAGCTCACCTCGGCGGCGCTGGCGCGCGGCCAGGCGGTGCGCGACCTGTCGGTCACGCGCCCGTCGCTCGAGGACGTCTACCTGGAGCTGACGGCCGAGGAGGCCAGCGGTGTCTGACGCGGCGACGCTCGCCTGGCGCCAGTACCGCCTCGAGCGGAAGATGTTCTGGCGCAACCCGACGGCGGCGTTCTTCAACTTCTTCCTGCCGCTGCTGTTCCTGGCGCTGTTCGGCGCGATCTTCTCGTCCAACCAGCACGACCTCGACGTGATCGTGCCCGGCATCGCCGGGATGAGCATCATGGCGACGACGTTCAGCTCGCTGGCGATGGGCGTCACGCAGCTGCGCGAGAGCGGCGTGCTCAAGCGCATCCGCGGCACGCCGCTGCCGACCGGCTCGTACGTGATCGCGATGGCCTCCAACGCCGTCGCCAACGCGCTGCTGCAGGTCGCGATCGTCGTCGTCGCCGGCCGCGTGTTCTTCCACATCGGCTGGCCCAAGGACTGGCTGGAGCTGATCGTCTTCACGGTCGCCGGCGTCGTCTGCCTGGCGGCGATCGGCGTCGCCTACGCCCACGTGATCCCCAACTTCGAGTCGGCCGCGGCGTACCAGAACATCGTCTTCCTGCCGACGATCTTCATCTCCGGCGTCTTCTACGACGTCGACAAGGCGCCCACGTTCCTGATCGACATCGCGCAGGCGCTGCCGCTGGTGCACATCATCGATGGGCTGTCGGGGGCGCTCGTCAGCGGCCGCGGGCTGGGCGACAACCTCTCGGCGCTGGCGGTGATCGGGATCTGGGGGGCGGTCGCGATCGTGCTCGCGGTGCGCGGCTTCAGCTGGGAGTCGCGCCGGGCATGACGAAGGCCGCGGGCGGCTCCCCGCGGACCTCGACCTCGAACGGCGCCGCGAACTCCTCGGCCAGCACGCCGTAGACGAACACGTCCAGCTCGGCGTCGCCGTGGCGGTGCCAGCGGCGCAGCCGGCCCTCGGGCACGTAGCCGGCCTTGCGCAGCGCGCGGTCCGAGCGGGCGTTGTCGACGTTGGCGTAGGCGCCGACGCGGCGCAGGCCGAGCACCGAGAACGACAGCGCCAGCAGCAGCACCTGGGCCTCGCCGTTGACGCCGGTCCCCCACGCCCGGCGGCCGAGCCAGACGCCCATCATCGCGCGGCGGTCGCGGACCGAGAGCTCGTTGAGCTCGATGATCCCGAGCACCTCGCCGCCGCGGACCGTCGCCAGCGACAGCCGCTCGCCCGACTCGCGCTCGTCGACGTTGCGGCGCACCCAGTCGAGCGCCTGCGACGGCTCGGTGTAGGGGCCCCACGAGAACCAGCGCGTGACCTCGGGGTCCGAGGCGAGCTCGAACAGCGCCGGCGCGTCGGACTCGGCGGGCAGGCGCAGCGTCACGTTCGGACCGCGGACCTCGAGCACGGCGGCGACTCTATCCCGGGCGCCCAGGCCGCTCCACTACGACGAGGGGACCGCTCTCGCGGCCCCCTCTCGGAACGGCTTGCGTCTCGTCGCGACGGGCTAGGCGGCGTCCCTGAGAAGCGCCAGGTCCGGCTCCTTCTGCAGGCGCTCGAGCGCTCGGTGCTCGGCCTTGCGCGTCTCCGAGACGGTCAGGCCCAGCTTGCGGGCCGCCTGCTCGACGGTGTGCTCGCCCTCGCCGCCCGTGCCGTAGCGCAGGTTGACGACGCGCATCTCCTGCGTGGGGAGCTGCTCGAGGAAGCGGCGCACGCGCGCGGCGTGGTCGGCCTTCTGGACCTCCTCCTCGACCGACTCGTCGTCGACCGGGATGAGGGCGCCCAGCGGGGTCTCGCCGTCCTCGCCGACGCCGGCATCGAGGCTCGCCAGCGCGCGCTCGTAGCCGCGCAGGCGCTCGACCTCCTCGACGTCGAAGTCGGTGGCGGCGGCCAGCTGCTCGAGGGTCGGCTCCTGCTCCAGCTTGACGGTCAGCTCGCGCTCGATCCGCGCCAGCTTGCGGGCGCGCTGCGCCACGTTGGCGGGCAGGCGGATCGTGCGGCCCGTGTTGTCCAGGCCGCGCTGCAGCGCCTGGCGGATCCAGATCGTCGCGTACGTGGAGAACCGGAAGCCCTTGCGCCAGTCGAACTTCTCCGCCGCGCGGATCAGCCCCAGCATGCCCTCCTGGACGAGGTCGCCCATCGAGAGCCCCTGGCCCTGGTACTTGCGAGCCACGTGGACGACGAGCCGCAGGTTGGAGTTGATCAGGCGCTCCTTGGCGGCGAGGTCGCCGCGCTCGATGCGCTTGGCCAGCTCGACCTCCTCGCTGGGACGCAGCAGCGGGTACTTCGACGCGCGTCGAAGCAGGTCGTCCAGAGGATCGGCGTAGGTGATGACGGGGTCCAACGTGCTCCTTCTCAATTCGTACTCGTGCAGTCGGTATTGTCGCACACTTTCGTTGCCCGCGCAACCTCTTCGGGAAACTCCGGTGGCGCGCCTGCACTCGGCCTGGTTCGCGCGTGAACCCCCGCTTTCGACGGGAGGCGCGAGACCCCTTTCTCCTACGCCTCCAACGCATGGCGCGGGGAAAAGCTTCGGTGCGAGGTGGCCGGCCTCCGAGCGCGCAGCGCGGCTCGAACGGCGTGGACCGGCACCCCGAGATGCTACCGGAGCGGCGGTTCCGCGACAAGGGCCGCAGAGCGCGCGGGCTGGCAGAATCCCGGGGACGTCGTCCTTCCCGCCGGCCCGCGCCCACGATGCAGATCGTCATCCCGCTCTTCGACCGCTTCACGGCGCTGGACGCGGTCGGGCCGTACGAGGTGCTCTCGCGCCTGCCCGGCGCGACGGTGACCTGGGCGGCCAAGCGCCCGGGCCTCCTCCACACCGACAACGGGATGCTCGGCCTCGAGGCGACGGCCGCGCTGGCCGACCTCCCCTCCCCCGACGTGATCGTCTTCCCGGGCGGCGTCGGCACGCGCGCCCTGCTCGACGACCGCGAGACGCTCGACTGGCTGCGCGCCGCGCACGCGACCTCGGCGTGGACGACCTCGGTCTGCACGGGCTCGCTCGTGCTCGCGGCGGCCGGTCTGCTCGACGGCGTCGCGGCCTCGACGCACTGGTCGGCGGCGGAGCTGCTGGAGCGCCTCGGCGCGCGCTACTCGACCCGGCGCGTCTCCCGCCACGGCAGGATCCTCACGGCGGCCGGCGTCTCGGCGGGCATCGACATGGCGCTCGCGCTGGCCGCGCAGATCGCCGGCGAGGAGGTGGCCCAGGCGATCCAGCTCTACGTCGAGTACGACCCGCAGCCGCCGTTCGACAGCGGCTCGCCGGCGAAGGCGCCGGCGCGGGTGCTGGAGCTGGCGCGAGCCGCCGGGGCCGCCGAGCAGGTGCCCGCCGCCTGAGCGGCGCGGTGGCATGCTTGCCGCCGATGCCGACGCCCGAGGTCCAGCGCGCCGCCGCCGCCCTGCGCGAGTTCGTGCACCGCTCCGGGGCGCTGCGGGCGCAGGCGCTGCTCGACTCGCAGCCGCCGGCGCTCGTCGCCTGCACGCTGCTGGGGCCGATCGAGATCGTCGTCGGCGAGGCCGTGCAGGAGCTCTCGCACGGCGCCGACCTCGGCGACGCGCCGGACCTCGGCGACGTGCGCCGGCTGCCGCCGTTCGCCGTCGACGCCGACGGCGGCGAGGTCATCGGGACGATCGGCGGCCTCGAACACCTGGCCGACGCGGTCGCGCGGCTGGCCGAGCTGCTCGGAGGGCGCAGCGTGGCGGTGGCCGAGTTCGAGACGACGACGCCCGGCATGCCGCTGGCGCTGTCGGCGCGCACGGGCGAGCCCGTCGTCGTCGCGATCGGCGAGGAGACGTTCGACCTCGGGGGCTGACCGTGCTGACGCTCTACCGCGCGCCGTACTCGACCAACGTCCAGCGCGTGACGATGGCGCTGGCCCACAAGCGGCTGGAGTTCGACTCGGTCGCGATCTCCTACGAGGACCGCGGGCCGGTCGTCGAGGTCAGCGGCCAGCCGCTCGTGCCCGTGCTCGTCGATGCCCCCGATGGGGGCGCAGGCGACGGCGAGGTCGTCGTCGACTCGATGGCGATCATCGCCCACCTCGAGCGCCGCTTCCC
>DASZVK010000240.1:0-3822 GCA_035547175.1 Solirubrobacteraceae bacterium | reverse complement strand
TCGGTCAGCAGCGCGAACAGGCGCGCGCGCGTCGGCTGGGTGAGGACGTCGCCGGGGTCGAGTGGGGTCGGCAGGTCCACGGGCCTCCTCCTCACGTGGCGCCGATGCGGGCGCGCACGCGCGGGAACAGCACGTTGTTCTCCTCGTGGACGTGCAGGTGCATGTCGCGCTCGAAGGCGTGCAGCGCCTGCAGCAGCGCGCGGTGCGTGCCGCACAGCGCCCGCTCGGCGTCGTAGCCGCCGGCGAGCTCGCGCAGGGCCGTGAGCGCGGCGCCCGTCGCCGCGTGGTCGTCCTCCAGCAGCGCGAGCAGGCCGGCGTCGGGCGCCGGCTGCGCCGTCGCGGGCTCGTCGCCGAGCGCGCGGCAGGCGGGGAACAGCGCCTGCTCCTCGACCTCCATGTGCTGCTCGAGCTCGGCGCGCGTCGAGGCGAACAGGCGCCGCAGGTCGTGCAACTCGGGATGATCCCCACCGTGCACGCGCACCACGGTGTCGAGCAGCTCGGCGATCCGCCCGAGGTCGCGACGCAGCGGCTCGTGGTGGCTGGCCGCGATGTGGTCGCACAGCTCCGCGATCGTCGCGCGCGTGACGTCGTGCGCCTGGGTCTCGGCGCCGGAGGACCGGTCGGACAGCGTCTCGAGCAGCACGGCGACGGTGGCGGCGTCGACGCCCCGCTGCGCGCACGCCTGCTCGAGCGTGCGGCGCCCGCCGCAGCAGTAGTCGAGCCCCAGGCGCTCGAACAGCTCGGCGGCGGCCGGCTGCTCGGCGACCAGCTCGCCGAGGGTGGTGGCACGGTCGGTGGCGGGCACGGCGGGAACCTTTCTCACGACGGCACTGGGCGCCGATTCTACCACTCCGGCTGTGGAAAACTGAGGGCCGTCCGAGCGGGCGAGCGGGCGCCGGGCGATTGCGCGGCGGACTGCCTCGATGCCGGACCCGACTGTTATCCCCGCGCCGTGTGGGCAATACTTCGCGGCGTGATGGGCGACCCCCCATCCGCGCAGGACCCCCACCGCCGCGGCGCCGCGGCGGAGCACGAGCCCCGGAGAACGTCGCGGTGAGCGCGACGAACGGGATCGAGCGCTCGGTCCTCGCGGCGCACCGCTTCCTGCGCCGCGGGCCCGTCAACGCCGAGGGCTGGAGCCAGCTCGTGGCCAAGGACCGCGCCTGGGAGCGCTCCTACCGCGGCCGCTGGGCGCACGACAAGGTCGTGCGCTCGACCCACGGGGTCAACTGCACCGGGTCGTGCTCGTGGAACGTCTACGTCAAGGACGGCCTGATCACCTGGGAGTCGCAGGCCGTCGACTACCCCTCGACCGGCCCGGAGATGCCCGACTACGAGCCGCGCGGCTGCCCGCGCGGGGCGTCGTTCTCCTGGTACGAGTACTCGCCGCTGCGGCTGAAGTACCCCTACGTGCGCGGCAGCCTGCTGGCGATGTTCCGCGAGGCCAGGGCCCGGCTGGGCGACCCGGTCGACGCGTGGGCGGAGATCGTCGACGACCCCGAGAAGGCGCGCCTGTACCGGCGCCAGCGCGGCAAGGGGGGCTTCGTGCGCGCGTCGTGGGAGGACGCGGTCGACATGATCGCCGCCGCGCACGTCCACACGATCAAGCGCTACGGCCCCGACCGCTGCGTGGGCTTCACGCCGATCCCGGCGATGTCGATGGCCTCCTACGCGGCCGGCTCGCGCTTCATGTCGCTGATCGGCGGCACGATCCTGTCGTTCTACGACTGGTACGCCGACCTGCCGCCGTCCTCGCCGCAGACGTTCGGCGACCAGACCGACGTGCCCGAGTCCGGCGACTGGTTCAACGCCAGCTACCTGATCGTCTGGGGCACCAACCTGCCGACGACGCGCACGCCCGACGCGCACTTCATGACCGAGGCGCGCTACCGCGGGCAGAAGGTCGTGGTCGTCTCGCCCGACTACGCCGAGCACACGAAGTTCGCCGACCACTGGCTGGCCGCCGAGCCCGGCAGCGACGGCGCCGTCGCCATGGCGATGGGCCACGTGATCCTCAAGGAGTTCTACGTCGACCGCGAGGTGCCGTACTTCCGCGACTACGCGCGCCGCTTCACCGACCTGCCGCTGCTGGTGACGCTGCGCGAGCACGGCGACGGCTACGTCGCCGACCGCCTGCTGCGCGCGTCGGACCTCGACGGCCACGGCGAGGACGAGCACGCCGAGTGGAAGCCGGTGCTGATCGACGAGCGCACGGGCGCCCCGGCGGTGCCCAACGGCTCGGTCGGCCACCGCTACGGCGAGCCGGGCCGCTGGAACCTGCGCCTCGACGGGATCGAGCCCGTGCTGACGCTGCTGGACCGGGCGCAGGAGCGCGTCGCGGTGGCGCTGGCGCGCTTCGACGAGGGCGACGACGAGCGCGGCACGACGATCACCCGCGGCGTGCCCGCCGTGCGCGTCGGCGGCCGGCTGGTGACGACCGTGCTCGACCTCGCGCTGGCGCAGTACGGCGTCGGGCGCGAGGGGCTGCCGGGCGACTGGCCGGCCGACTACGACGACCCCGCATCGGGCACGCCCGCCTGGCAGGAGGCGATCAGCGGCGTCGACCGCCACCTGGTCGCCCGCGTGGCGCGCGAGTTCGCCCGCAACGCCGAGGTCACCGAGGGCCGCTCGATGATCGCGATGGGCGCGGGGACGAACCACTGGTTCCACTCCGACCAGACCTACCGGACGTTCCTCGCGCTGGTGCTGCTGTGCGGCTGCCAGGGGGTCAACGGCGGCGGCTGGGCCCACTACGTCGGCCAGGAGAAGGTGCGCCCGCTGGCCGGCTGGCAGACGCTGGCCTTCGCGCTGGACTGGGTGCGCCCGCCGCGCCAGCAGTCGGGGACGCCGTTCTTCTACCTCGCCACCGACCAGTGGCGCTACGAGCGCCAGCGGCCGGCCGACCTCGCCTCGCGGCTCGGCCGCGGCCTGCTCGACGGGATGCACGTCGCCGACGTCAACGCGCTCGGCGCGCGCCTGGGCTGGCTGCCGTCGTTCCCGAGCTTCGACCGCAGCAGCCTCGACCTCGCCGACGAGGCCCAGCGCGCCGGCCGCGAGGTCGCCGACCACGTCATCGACGAGCTGCGCTCCGGGCGGCTGCGCTTCGCCTGCGAGGACCCCGACGCGCCGGGCAACCAGCCGAAGGTCATGACCGTCTGGCGCGCCAACCTGCTGGGCTCGTCGGGCAAGGGCCACGAGTACTTCCTCAAGCACCTGCTCGGCACGACCGAGAGCGCCGTGCGCGCCGAGGAGTCCCCGCCGGAGCTGCGCCCGCGCGACGTGACCTGGCGCGAGCACGCGCCCGAGGGCAAGCTCGACCTGCTGACGACGATCGACTTCCGGATGACCAGCAACGCGCTGTTCTCCGACGTCGTGCTGCCCGCCGCCACCTGGTACGAGAAGCACGACCTGTCCTCCACGGACCTGCACCCGTTCGTGCACACCTTCAACCAGGCGGTGCCGCCGCCGTGGGAGACGCGCAGCGACTGGGAGGCCTTCCACCGCGTGGCGCAGCGCTTCTCCGAGCTGGCCGAGCGCCACCTCGGGGTGCGGCGCGACGTCGTCGCCGCGCCGCTGGCGCACGACACGCCGGACGAGATCGCCCAGCCGCTGGGCGAGGTCCGCGACTGGCGCGCCGGCGAGTGCGAGCCGATCCCCGGCCGCACGATGCCCAAGCTGATCGTCGTCGAGCGCGACTACCCGGCCGTGGCCGAGAAGTGGGCGGCGCTCGGGCCGCTGGTCGAGCGGCTCGGCACCACGGTCAAGGGCATCGGCTGGGTGGCCGACCACGAGGTGGCCGAGCTGGCCGCCGCCAACGGCACC
>DASZVK010000239.1:0-5473 GCA_035547175.1 Solirubrobacteraceae bacterium | reverse complement strand
AGCCGCCCGGCGGCTCGGGCCTCGGCCTGCCGCTGGCCCGGCGCCTGGCGCGGTCGTGCGGCGGCGACGTGCTCGCCGGCGAGGGCCCGGGAGGCTGCTTCGTCCTCGAGCTGCCCGCGCTCGGCGCGCGCGGCTCGCAGTCAGGAAGCGGCCAGGCGGCGCTGTCTATCCTGCCCCGATGCTCGCCTCGATCACCCAGACGCTGACCAACGCCGTCGCCGACAACGGCTTCTGGGCGGTCTTCGGCCTGATGGCGGTCGACGCGGTGTTCCCGCTCGGTGGCGAGATCACGATGGTCGTCGCGGGCGCGATCGCGGCGCGGGCGATCGACGGCGACCCGCACGTCTTCGGGCACGCGCTCGGCGCCGGCTTCGAGACCTACGTCGTGCTCGCGCTCGCCGGCACGGTCGGCTACCTGGCCGGCAGCCTCGCCGGCTGGGCGGTGGGCCGCGCGGTCGGTCACGAGGTGCTCGAGCGCCACGGCCACTACGTCCACCTCGGCCCCGACAACCTCCACAAGGCCGAGCGCTGGTTCGAGCGCCACGGCGGCTGGGCCGTGCTGCTCGGGCGGATCACCCCGCTCGTGCGCTCGTTCGTGTCGATCCCGGCGGGGCTGTTCGGCGAGCCGCTGGGCCGCTACACGGCGCTGACGACGCTCGGCTCGGCGGTCTGGTGCTTCGCCTTCGCCGGCCTCGGCTGGGCGCTGGGCTCCAGCTACAAGGAGGTCGACACCGTGACGCACGTCGTCGAGGTGCTGATCGTCGTGGCGATCGTCGCCGCCGGCGTCGCCTGGCTGGTGCGCCGGCGGCGGCGCCGGGCCGCCGCCGACGCAGCGGCCACCGAGCGCGGCTGACGCGCGGCGCCTGCTCCCATTCGTGGGAGCAAACGCGCGAGCGTCACTCCCACTCGATCGTGCCGGGCGGCTTGCTCGTGATGTCGAGCACCACCCGGTTGACCTCGCGCAGCTCGCCGATCATGCGCGCCGCGATCTGCTCGAGCAGGTCGTAGGGCAGGCGCGCCCAGTCGGCGGTCATCGCGTCGTCGGACGTGACGGCGCGGATCACGACGACGTGGCCGTAGGTGCGCTCGTCGCCCTGCACGCCGACCGTGCGGATGTCGGGCAGGACGCAGAAGCTCTGCCACAGCTCGCGGTACAGGCCGGCCTTGCGGATCTCGTCCTGGAGGATGTGGTCGGCGTCGCGCAGCAGGTCGAGGCGCTCCTTGGTCGCCTCGCCGCCGACGATGCGGATCGCCAGGCCGGGGCCGGGGAACGGCTGGCGCCAGACGAGTCGCTCGGGCAGCCCGAGCTCGGCGCCCACCGCGCGCACCTCGTCCTTGAACAGCGCGCGCAGCGGCTCGACCAGCTCGAACTCGAGGTCGTCGGGCAGGCCGCCGACGTTGTGGTGCGACTTGATCGTCGCCGCGCCGGTCCCGCCGCCGGACTCGATCACGTCCGAGTACAGCGTCCCCTGGACGAGGTACCTCGCGTCGCCGATCCTCGCCGCCTCCTCCTCGAAGACGCGGATGAACTCGGCGCCGATCGCCTTGCGCTTGGCCTCGGGATCGGTGACGCCCTCGAGCTTGGCCAGGAAGCGATCCTCGGCGTCGACCGCGACGAGCGGCACGCGGAACGTGTCGCGGAACGCGGAGACGACCTGCTCGCCCTCGTTCTTGCGCATCAGGCCGTGGTCGACGAACACGCAGGTGAGCTGGTCGCCGACGGCGCGGTGCACGAGCAGCGCCGCGACGCTCGAGTCGACGCCGCCGCTCAGGCCGCAGATCACCTTGCCGGAGCCGACCTGAACGCGGATGCGCTCGATCTGCTCGTCGACGATGTTCGCGGCCGTCCAGGTCATGTCGCACCCGCAGACGTCCGCGAGGAAGCGCCTGAGCACGTCCTGGCCGTAGGGCGTGTGGACGACCTCGGGGTGGAACTGGATCCCGTAGAGCTGCCGCTCGACCGACTCGAACGCCGCCACCGGCGACGCCGTCGAGGAGGCCAGCGCGGTCGTGCCCGCCGGCGGCTCGAAGACCGTGTCGCGGTGCGACATCCAGCACGTCTGCTCGCTCGGCAGCCCGGCCAGCAGCTGCCCGTGCTCGTGCACGGTCAGGTCGCTGCGGCCGAACTCGCCGACCTCGGCGCCCTCGACCCGGCCACCGAGCGAGGCGGCCAGGAGCTGCATCCCGTAGCAGATGCCGAGCACGGGGACGCCGAGCTCGAGCAGCTCCGGGTCGAGCCGCGGCGCGCCCTCGGCGTACACCGACGCCGGGCCGCCGGAGAGGATCAGCCCCCTCGGCCGCCGGCGCGCGACCTCCGCGGCGCCCACGTGGTGGGGCAGCAGCTCGCTGAAGACGCCGCACTCGCGCACGCGGCGGGCGATCAGCTGCGAGTACTGGCCGCCGTAGTCGAGCACGACGACCTCGTCGAGGCGGCGATCGCCGTCTCGCGCGCCGCCGATCGCCGCCTCGCCGTCGACCTCGGTCGCCGCCGAGGCAGCCGTCGCGACCCCCTCGGCGGAAGCGCTCATACTTCGCTGAGCGCGGGCTCCTTGACCGCGTCCGGCGCGTGGGCGGCGACCGCCGCGCCCTTCGAGCCCATGCCGATGCCCTGCGCCGACTGCAGCGCCTTGCCCTCCGTCTGCAGCGCCGGGGCGATCATCAGCTCGGCCCGGTTGAACTCGGCGATGTCGGCGTAGCCGCACGTCGCCATCGACGTCCGCAGGCCGCCCATCAGGTTGAAGGTGCCGTCGTTCTCGTGGGCCGGCCCGAGGATGATCTCCTCGAGCGTGCCGTTCTGCACCGTCTTGACGCGCGCGCCGCGCGGCAGCGTCGGGTGGAACGTCGCCATGCCCCAGTGGAAGCCGCGGCCGGGCGCCTCGTAGGCGCGCGCCAGCGGCGAGCCGATCATCACGGCGTCGGCGCCGCAGGCGATCGCCTTGGAGACGTCGCCACCGGTGAGCATGCCGCCGTCGGCGATCACGTTCACGTACTCGCCGGTCTCCAGCATGTGCTGCGAGCGGGCGCCCGCGACGTCGGCGATCGCCGTCGCCTGCGGGACGCCGACGCCGAGCACGCCGCGCGTCGTGCACGCCGCGCCGGGGCCGACGCCGACGAGCACGCCCGCGGCGCCGGTGCGCATCAGGTGCAGGCCCGTGTGGTAGCTGGCGCAGCCGCCGACGACGACCGGGACGGGCACCTCGCGGCAGAACTCCTTGAGGTTCAGCGGCGGGCGCGACTCGTCCTTGGAGACGTGCTCGGCCGAGACGACCGTGCCCTGGATCACGAGCACGTCGAGGCCCGCGTCGAGCGCGAGCTCGTAGTGGTCGCGCACACGCTGCGGCGTCAGCGAGCCGGCGACGACGACGCCCTCGGCCTTGATCTCCTCGATGCGCTGGCGGATCAGCTCGGGCTTGACCGGCTCGCGGTAGATCTCCTGCATCTCCCGCGTCGCGATCTCCTTGGGCAGGCCCGCGATCCGCTCGAGCAGGTCGTCGGCGTCCTCGTAGCGGCAGAAGATGCCCTCGAGGTTGAGGACGGCCAGGCCGCCCAGGCGGCCGATGATGCCCGCCGTGCGCGGCGAGACGACGCCGTCCATCGCGCTCGCCAGCAGCGGCAGCTCGAAGCGGTAGTCGCCGAGCTTCCAGGAGATGTCGACGTCGTCGGGGTCGCGCGTGCGCCGGGAGGGCACGATCGCGATGTCGTCAAAGCCGTAGGCGCGGCGGGCCTTCTTGCCCCGCCCGATCTCGATCTCCATCAGCGCATCCTAGGTTCGGCAGCGGACGAAAAGACCCCGCGCGGGCGGGGTCGGGGAACGTCTGGAAGGCGTGGTTGGCGGCAACCCTTCACGCCCCTGCGAGGATAGCGTCCCCGCCGTCCCGCGCGGGACGCGGCGGCCGCGCCTAGCCGACGCCGGCGGGCGCGTCGATGCGCTGGACGTCGATCTCCGACAGCAGCCGGCCGACCTCCTTGGGGTCGATCAGGCCGGCGCCCAGGCGCTGGGTCGACTCGGCGCCGCAGGCGACCGCGTAGCGCAGGCACTCGGCCGGCTCGCGTCCCTCGTAGCGGGCGGCCACGTAGCCGGCCAGGAACGCGTCGCCGGCGCCGACGACGGCGACCGCCTCGCGCGGCTCGATCCACACCCGGTGCAGCGCCTGCTCGCCGTCGAGGAGCAGGCAGGCGACGCAGCCGTCGGGCAGCGTCATGATCGCCTCGCGGGCGCCGAGCGCGACCATCTCGCGCACCGCCAGCACGCGGTCCTCGTCGTCGTTGAACTCGTGCCCGACGAGCTCCTCGGCCTCGAGCACGTTCGGCGAGATCACGTCGGGCTCGGCGCGGACGGCGTGGCGCATCGGGTCGCCGTCGGCGTCGACGAACGTCGTCACGCCCATCCGGCGCAGCTCGCGCACGAGCGTCGCGTAGATCTCGGGGTCGACGCCGCGCGGCAGCGAGCCGGCGAACACGACCATGTCGGCGCCCCGCGCGAGGTAGAGCAGCTTCTCGCGGAACAGCAGCACCTCGGTCTCGGTGACGGCCGGGCCGCGCTCGTTGATCTCGGTCTCCTCGCCGGTCGTCGGGTCGTAGACGGCCGTGTTGGTGCGCGACTCCTCGCGGATCCGCACGAAGTCGTTGAGGATCGACTCGGCGGTGAGCTGCTCGACGATGCGGGTGCCGGTCTGGCCGCCCTGCAGGCCGGTCGCGATCACCGGCTGGCCGAGCGTCTTCAGCGTGCGCGCGACGTTGACGCCCTTGCCGCCGGCGAGCGTCGTCTGGTCCACCGTCCGGTGGCGGCGGCCGAGCCGGAAGTTCGGCACCGACAGCGACTTGTCGATCGCCGCGTTCAGCGTGACGGTGATGATCACTTATGACTCCCCTGTCCTCGTGCGCGGCACCCGGCGGCGACGGCGCGCCGTGCGGCGGCGCAGCAGGACCAGGAGCAGGCTACAGGTCGCCAGCGCGACCAGCAGCAGGACGGTGATGGCGCGACCCAGCCAGGCCCGCAGCCGCTCGGCGACCGACGCGCGCGGCACGGCGCGGGCGGTCTCGAGCGGCACGGTGGCGACCGTCCTGCCGCGGCTGACGACCTCGACGGCGCCCTCGCGCGTGCGCGCCGGCAGCGGCCCCTTGACCGACGCCGGGACGCCGACGAGGCGCAGCGTGGCGCGCTCGTCGCTGCGCAGCACGGTCGTCGCCGTGCCCGCCGCCACGAGGTCGACGCGGTCCGAGCCCTGCTCGGAGACCTTCGCCGTCGCCAGACGCCGCCCGGTGACGACCGGCGCGACCGCCCGGTAGCGGGACAGCCCGTAGCGCAGCAGCGCGATCGAGTCGGCGTCGCGGTCGGCCTCGCTGTCGGTGCCGAGCACGGCGCTGAGGACGGTCACGCCGTCGCGCGTGGCCGACCCGACGAGCACGTAGCCGGCCTCGTGGGTGTGGCCGGTCTTGATCCCGTCGACCGCCGGGTCGCGCTCGAGCAGCG